>NZ_JASWIM010000033.1:0-68856 GCF_030291335.1 Arenibacter flavimaris | reverse complement strand
TGCAAATCTGTATAAGAATTGCAAAAGTTAAAATTGAAATCCGTTTAATCGAAAAACCTCTGTAACTAACTATATTTCAAATATTTCAAAGAACTATTTTAGATTTTAATGGGACAGTAATGAAATCAATTAAATAATTACATAATGAGAACATTTATAATAGGACTTTTTTTAGGAATCCTTAGTATAACTTCTTTTGCGCAAGAAGCTGTTTTTCCTATGGGAGAAAAGGCACCAAATGTCCAACATACCGGTGATATTTGGCTTACGCATGTTGTAGATGCTGATGAAACTTTTAAACATAGCGTAGCCCAAGCGGTTTCAGCACCTGGAGCATTTCTTAACTGGCATTTACATCCAGATGGCCAACAACTGTTGATCACTAACGGAGTTGGTTTTTATCAAGAAAAAGGAAAGGAAGTACAAGTTATGCGAGCTGGTGATGTAATCAAATGCCTTCCCAACGTAGAACATTGGCATGGTGCTACTCCTAAAAGTGCGGTAACCTATTTGGCGATAAGTGGTCCCACACCTACCAAGTGGACGGACGAACTTAGTGTTGAGGATTATAACAAAATACCGCTTCCTGAAATTAACAATTCAAGTCTTGAAAATGAGATCATGGAACTTTCTAAAGCCAAATGGAAATGGATGGCCGATAAGGATGTAGACAAGTTAGCCAATTTGTTTCATGACAAATCAAGGTTTGTGCACATGAGCGGCTCTTGGAAAAAAGACAGGGAATTGGAAATCATCGAGACGGGAAGCATTTGGTATAAAAATGCCGATGTACACGATGTGGTCGTGGAAACTCTTGATGACAATACCGTGGTACTTTGGAATAGAATAACACTTACGGCCCATGTCCGGGGAAATGATGTAACCACTGAATTTACGGTCACCGAATTCTATAAAAAAGAAGGCGACGACTGGAAATTATTGGACCTCACCTTTAGCAGCGTTCGCGATACCCATGAAATTGCACATTAATACATCAGAACTAATAATTTATAAAAATGCACAGAAAAATAATACTTTGTCTATTGGTTATGCTTATCACAGGACAAGTCGCCCTTGCCCAATCGACTGATTTAGAAAAGGAAATCAGAGAGCTGTCCACCCAAAAATGGCAATGGATGGCCGATAAGGATGCGGACAAATTGGAAGACCTTTTTCATGACAAGGCCAAGTTCGTCCACATGGGCGGCACGTGGGGAAAGGACCGCGAAGTAGAAATCATTAGAGGTGGGTTCATCCACTACAAAAAAGCCGATGTCCATGAAGTCATGGTCGAAGTTTTGAATGATAATACCGTTATACTTTGGAACCAAATTACACTTTTGGCCGTGGTCGGCAGCAATGAAGTGACCAATCCCTTTATGGTAACGGAAGTTTATGTAAAGGAGAATAACACTTGGAAATTGGCCGATCTGACCTTTAGCAAAACAATGACTCGGGAATAACTTGAACAACTCAACCTAATAAACACAAAAATGAAAAAATACATTTTAGGTTTGATGGTACTCCTTGGAGTTACTATTTCCGCGCAAGAAAGTGCACCCAAAGTAAAGACCGAATTAGGGGTAATTCGAGGTGTCCATGAAGATGGTGTAGCCAGTTTTAAGGGAATACCGTTTGCTGCTCCACCAGTTGGTGAGTTCCGTTGGAGATCCCCTCAACCATTATCCCCCTGGGAAGGAGAATTGGATGCTACGGAATTTGGTGCCAACTGTGCACAGTCCGGATGGGGCGGTGCCCCGGGAACCATCAGTGATGGTTCATCCGAAGATTGCCTTTACTTAAATGTGTGGAAACCGGCTGATGCAAATACGGGTGCTAACCTGCCCGTCATGGTTTGGATCCATGGTGGGGGCTTTGTTGGCGGTAGTGGTTCCGGAGCGGGAATCGCGGGTGATGAATTTGCGAAGAAGGAAGTGGTTTTAATCACCATCAATTACCGTCTGGGGCGTTTGGGGCATTTTGCATTTCCAGCGTTGAGTACCGAACATCCTGAAGAACATAATGGCAGCTATGCTTATATGGACCAAATTGCAGCGCTGCAATGGGTGCAAAAGAACATTGCCGCTTTTGGTGGTAATCCTGATAACGTAACCATATTCGGTTTTTCCGCAGGTGGAGTATCCGTACATTCCTTAATGACCATTCCCGATGCAAAAGGCCTTTTCCATAAGGCCATTAGCGAATCTGGTGGCGCCCGTGATGGTGTACTTACCGGAAGGCCTATAAAGGAAGAAAATGCATCCCCTTTTTATCCCGTTTCCGCGGAAACCATTGGAATTAACTATGCGAAAAAACAGGGTATAGAAGGCACGGATGCCGATGCCTTGGCCAAGTTACGCGCTTTACCCGTGGAAAAAATTGTGGATGGCGGTCAGGAAACGGATGGTGAAGGAGGTCTAAGAACTTATTCAGGACCTATTTTGGACGGTGCATTGGTGGTAGAAACAGCTGAAAGTGCCTATAAAGCAGGTAGACAAATGCAAATACCATTGATGATCGGTTCTAACAGCGCCGAAATCGGGGGTAGTTTTGTCAACAACAGTAAGACAAAAGAAGAACTGTTTTCACTTTTTGGCGATTTTAAGGAAGAAGCACAAGCTGCCTATGATCCTGATGGAAGCAAAGAATTCGAAGAGGTCATTACCAAGTTCAATACCGATTGGGTGTGGGGAGAACCGGGACGTTTTGCCGCTAGGGCTTTCGCGGAAAAAGGGGAACCTACGTTTATTTACCATTTTGGTTTTGTACCCGAACCTATGAAGGAAAGAATGAAATACGGTGCCGGCCATGGTTCCGAAGTTGGCTATGTGTTTAATAATCTTGATGCACGTTGGGGCAATCCCGAGACCACTCCAGAGGACAAGAAGGTGGCGGAACTTATGAACGGATACTGGGTAAATTTCGCCAAGACCGGAAACCCGAATGGAGAAGGATTACCAAACTGGCCGGTCTATACTAAAAATGAAGGTGAAATTTTGGATATACAGTTAGATGGTGAAGCCGTTGGAAAATCAGATCCAAGAAAAGCGAGATTGGATGTCATTGAAAAGGGTGTCAAACTCAGAAACGAACTTCAATCACGTAGTATATAAACCTGTTGTGCATTCCATGAATAAAATTAACAACATAGTGGCAGTAACGGTATTGTTTTTAACCTTAATGGGTGAAGGTTTTTCACAAACCAATCGGGTTATTGAGGTATTTCCTGAGGGAACGGTTTTGCATGCCAATATTAACTATGCCAACGACACATTGCAAAAACATTTGTTGGATATCTATTTGCCCCAAAAAGTATCCGGTAAAATACCCTTGGTGGTTTTTGTGCATGGCGGCGGTTGGTTGGTCAACGACAAATACGCCGATATCGGGTACATGAAAGAAACCGTTGCTGAAATTGTTTCCAATGGTTTTGCTTTGGCCTCCATTGATTATCGTTTCGCGACCCAAGCTGTTTTTCCTGCCCAAATTCAAGACTGTAATCGTGCAGTTTCCTTTTTGGTCGAAAATGCAGATGCCTACGGGTTGGATAAAGATCGGATTGCCGTCATGGGGTTTTCCGCAGGCGGGCATTTAGCCTCCTTGATGGGGCTTTCAAAAAACAATGATATTCCCGATTTCTTTATGCCGAAAACCACAAAAGAGTTTGATTTTAAGGCCGTGGTGGATTTCTACGGACCCGCCGAACTTATTTTATTCCCAGGGGCCAATGATGCCAAATCGCCTGAAGCTTTATTGATTGGAGCTCCTCCACTTGATAGACCTGACTTGGCCAAGATGGCTAGTCCGGTGACCTATGTGGATGAGAACGATCCTCCTTTTCTGATTGTTCATGGGGAAAAGGATAATTTGGTCTCGCCCAGGCAATCACAACTCTTAAGTTCATGGTTGACGGTGAATGGTGTTGAAAACGAATTGATCGTGGTTAAGGATGCTCCTCATTTTGGAGAAATGTTCGATGTAGATGACATTAGGGCCAAAGTTTTGAATTTTCTTGAAAGGAATTTGAAATGAAAATATTCGCTGTTTTATTTCTATTGATTTCAAACTGTTCCAGTTCACAATCCCTTAAGGTTGATGATACATCGGCTATTGTACCTCACTCGCAGAAGACTTTGATATTGTACCTCTCCCGTACCAAAAACACAAAGGCTCTTGCGGAAATCATACACAATGAACTAGGTGGAGATTTAGTAGCGTTGGAATTAGTGAATCCATATCCCGAAGATTACGATGCCATTGTAAAGCAAGTGGCCCAAGAAAATGAAACCGGATTTTTGCCTCCCTTGAAGACCAAGGTGGACATTTCGAAATATGATACGATCTTTTTGGGCTTCCCTACTTGGGGCATGCAGTTGCCACCTCCATTGAAAAGTTTTTTAAATGATTATGATTTCACAGGGAAAACAGTTATTCCCTTTAATACTAATGCGGGATATGGTGAGGGAAGCAGCATAAAAACAATAAGGAAATTAGGTCCCAATATTACCATTTTAGAAGTATTCTCTATAAAAGGTGGAATAGAACGCGATGGAATTTATTTGACAATCAAAGACAGTAGAGAAAGGGAAGTAAAATCCGAAGTAAGACAATGGCTTAAAAAAATTGGCGTGATCCATTAGGAATTAACAGTAAGGGATCATATCAAGCAATATAAATTTTGTAAATTCAACATATTCAAACTCTTGCAAGAAAATCATGGCAGACTTCAATCTAAACATCAACGGAAAAACACAGAAAGTAGAGGTAGATCCCAATACCCCGATGCTTTGGGTATTGCGAGACCATATGAAATTGGTCGGCACTAAATTCGGCTGCGGAATCGCACAATGTGGTGCCTGTACCATCCATTTAGGCGACACTGCGGTGCGCTCTTGCCAGTTGCCCGTTTCGGCTGTCGGCGAACAGCAAATTACCACCATCGAAGGATTATCCGAGAACGGAGACCATCCCGTGCAAAAGGCATGGCTTGAAGTAGATGTACCCCAATGCGGTTATTGTCAAGCGGGACAGATCATGACCGCTTCTGCTTTGTTGAAAAGCAACCCCAATCCTACGGATACCGAAATCGAATCGGCTATGAACGGTAATATTTGCCGTTGCGGTACATACACCAGAATTAAAAAAGCGGTAAAAATGGCCGTAGCCAACTCAGCTAATTTATAAAAAACAGCCTTATGACACTTGTAAAAACTAATATAGGAAGACGTGCTTTTATAAAAAACACAAGCCTTGCAGGGGGCGGGCTAATTCTTGGCTTTAGCTGGCTAAATTCTTGTAAGCCCAAACAAGCCGCAGAAATGGCCGCAATAGAAATGCCAAAAGAATGGTTTGATATTAATGCGTATTTAAAGATTGGAGATAATGGTGTTGTAACAATTCAGTGTCCAAACCCAGAATTTGGACAGGGGGTTATGACCTCTATGCCCATGATAGTAGCAGAGGAATTGGATATTGCTTGGAAAGACGTTCTGGTGGAACAAGCTCCGTTTAATGCAGAATTATATGGCAATCAATTTACAGGTGGTAGTAGAGGCATAATGTCTCGTTGGGCAGGTTTACGTATGGCGGGTGCTACGGCAAGGCAAATGCTTTTAGAAGCTGCAGCACAGGCCTGGCAAGTACCTGCAAATGAAATCACTACGGCTGACGGTGTTTTAAGTCACGAAGCATCTGGTAAAAAGGCGGGTTACGGTGAAATGGCATCCGCAGCTTCACAAATTACGGTCCCTGAAGAAGTGCCACTAAAAGCGGTGAAAGACTTCAAGATTATAAGTCGTTCCAAGAAAAATATAGAAGGAGATAAAATAGTCACGGGGAAACCACTATTCGGTATTGATTACCAATACGAGGGTGCTTTAATAGCGATGGCCGCCCATCCTCCAGCATTTGGAATGAAATTAAAATCTTTCGACGGTTCTTCTATAATAAATATGCCTGGCATAGTAGATGTTTTTGAAATTAATACCTATGAAGAAGGTTATGAGCAAAATTATTTTGATACCAACACCTTTACGAATTTGGTGGTAATCGTTGGTAAAACTACTTGGGAAGTAATGAATGCAAAAAAGGCCTTAAAAGTAGAATGGGAACCTTTTTCTGAAAGTACTTTTAACATGAATATGTTCGGTAACAAAAGAGAGGTAACTATACCCAGCGGCTTGGAAAGTACAGAAATACATAACGCCAAAATGGCCGAATATGCTTCAAAACCTGGGCGAGAAGTTCGTAAAGATGGAAACCCGGATGCAGCATTTAAAAATGCGGCTAAGGTAATTGAAAGGTCATATAGTTGTCCGTTTTTGGCGCATAACTGTATGGAGCCTATGAACTTTTTTGCCCATGTAACGGAAGATTCCGCAAAGCTGGCCGGACCTCTGCAAGCTCCGGGATTTATAGAAGGTACGCTGTCAGCTAGATTAGGATTGCCAGTTGAGAAAATAGATATTGAAATGACCCGTATGGGAGGTGGATTCGGAAGAAGGGCATATGCCCATTATGCTGTAGAAGCTGCGGTCATATCAAAACATGTAAAAGCTCCGGTTAAATTAGTCTACAATAGAGAAGATGATATGACTTTTGGTATTTTCCGTCCATCGTATCATGCCACTTATAAAGCCGCTTTAGACGAGAATAACAATTTAATTGCTTTTCATGTAAAAGCTGGCGGAATACCTGAAACTCCATTGTTTGCAAACCGTTTCCCAGCAGGTGCGGTAGATAACTATTTGGCGGAATCATGGGAAATTAACTCAAACATTACAGTGGGTGCTTTTCGTGCTCCGCGCTCTAACTTTATGGCAGGTGTAGAAAATTCCTTTTTGGACGAAGTAGCGGAAGTAGCAGGGAAAGACCCGATACAGTTTCGATTGGACTTGCTGTTAAGAGCCAAGGACAATCCTGTAGGAGATAATAACGATTATGAAGCGGAACGTTATGCGGGTGTCCTAAAATTAGTAAGGGATAAATCGAATTGGCAAAACAACATAGATGGTAAATACAGAGGTGTATCCGCTTATTTCTGTCATAATAGTTATGCCGCACATGTGCTAGATATTGTAATGGAAGATGGTAAACCCAAGGTTGAAAATGTAGTCTGTGCCATTGACTGTGGTGTTGTAGTAAACCCTGATGCCGCTACGAACATGGCTGAAGGTGCAATTGTAGACGGGGTTGGAAATGCATTGTATGGCGGACTCACATTTAAAGATGGAAGCACAGTACAATCTAATTTTGATACCTATCGTATTATTCGCCACAGTGAAGCTCCAAAAAACATTGATGTACATTTTGTAGAAAACGAAATAAACCCTACAGGTTTGGGTGAACCACCTTTTCCGCCAGTATTAGGGGCATTGGCAAACGCGTTATATAAAGCGACAGGTACACGCCATTATCATCAGCCCTTTAAGATAGAAAAACCTATAATAGGTTAATAAATATGAGTCTCTAAAATTAAATTGTTTGCACATGGCAACTGTAAAGACCAAAACAGGTAGAAGGTCATTTTTAAAAAATACGGCCTTGGCCGGTGGTGGAATGATGCTTGGTTTTAGCTGGTTGGCTTCCTGCAAAATGACACCTGAGGACGTAAATAAGTTGCCAGAGGAATGGTTTAAAATTAATGGCTATTTAAAAATTGCTGATAATGGTCAAGTGACTATTTTATCTCCTAATCCCGAAGGTGGCCAGAATGTGAAGACTTCAATGCCCATGATAGTTGCGGATGAACTTGGGGTTGATTGGAAGGACGTTATCGTAGAACAAGCTCCCTTGGACACCAACGCCTTTACTTTTCAATATCTAGGAGGTAGTCAAGCAATACGTAGAGGTTGGGAAGGCTTAAGAATGGCAGGAGCGTCGGCACGGGCTATGCTTATAACTGCAGCTGCAGATACATGGCAGGTACCAATAGAAGAAATTACGACCATGGGCGGCTTTCTTCATCATAAAAAAACTGACAAGATCCTAAGTTATGGTGCGATGGCATCAAAAGCCTCCACTGTAAAAATTCCCGAAGAAGTACAGCTGAAAGATAAAGACGATTTTTCCATAATTGGTACATCACAAAGAAATGTGGATGGTAAAAAAATTGTAACTGGCAAGCCTATTTTTGGAATTGACACACACCGTAAGGGCATGCTTATTGCCATGATAGTACATCCCCCTGCATTTGGGTTAAAACTAAAATCCATAGATGATTCTGTAGCCATAACCATGCCTGGTATTCATGATGTGTTTACGATAAAGGTCTTCGAAGACGATTATGAAAAAGCCTTTTTTGATACCAGAACTTTTAATGAGGTAGCGGTAGTAGTCGGTAATTCTACGTGGGAAGTGATGAATGCCAAAAAAGCCTTGAAAATAGAATGTGAACCTATTGAAAGTACAACGGATACTCGAGATCGCTTTGGTCAAAAATGGCATGAGCACACCCCTGCCGGACTTGAGAACACCACCGACCATTATGCCCAAATGGAAGCCATGTACTTAAAAAAAACTGAAGTACGCAGAAGAGATGGGGACCCGGAAGCAGCTTTTATAAAGGCGAACAAAATAATCGAGGCTACTTATACAGCACCATTCTTGGCTCACAATTGCATGGAGCCTATGAACTTTTTTGCCCATGTAACCGCAGAAAAGGCCGAGCTTATTGGTCCGTTACAAAAACCGGAACTAACGGAAAAGACTTTATCGGCGAGATTGGGAATATCCCCAGAAAAAATAGATATACAAATGACCCGCATGGGAGGGGGTTACGGTCGACGTTCTTATGCGCATTGGTTAATTGAGGCGGCACTCATTTCACAAAAAATGAATGCCCCTGTAAAATTGATTTATACCCGTGAAGATGAAATGACCGATGGTATTTACCGCCCTTCCTATCTTGCTAGATATAGGGCAGGTCTGGACAAGGACAATAAACTAATCGCTTTTCATGTAAATACGGGAGGTATTCCCCAAAGTCCATTGCACCAAGATCGTTTTCCGGCTGGGGCTGTAGACAACTACCTTGCTGAGGACTGGACCATAGATTCGAATCTTACCGTAGGTTCGTTTAGGGCTCCTAGTTCTAACTTTATGGCTAGTGCGGAACAATCCTTTTTAGATGAAGTTGCGGAAGCCGCCGAAAAAGATCCTATCGATTTCAGATTGGAATTACTGGATCGTGCTATTACCAATCCTATTGAAGGAAAGACAAATGATTATGACCCACTTAGATATGCGAGTGTTCTTAAATTGGTAAAGGAAAAGTCAAATTGGGGACAAGAAAATGTGAATATTCACAGAGGGGTATCAGCATATTTCTGTCATAACTCTTATGCTGCCCAAGTGTTGGATTTGGTGATGGAAGATGGCAAACCCATTGTCAAAAAAGTTACTTGCGCAGTAGATTGTGGTATCGTTGTCAATCCCGATGCGGCGACAAATTTAGCGGAAGGGGGTATTGTTGATGGTATAGGTAACGCTCTTTATGGTGAACTGACCTTTGTAGATGGGAGACCCCAGGAAAGCAACTTTGATAAATACCGGATGATCCGGATGCAAGAAGCCCCCAAAGAAATTGATATTCATTTTGTGGAAAGCGAATTAGCTCCAACTGGCCTGGGCGAACCAACATTTCCTCCAGTTTTCGCTGCAGTGGCCAATGCACTTTATAAGGCAACGGGAAAACGACACTACAATCAACCATTTATAAAAGGATAATCTTCATTGACAAGTTAAAAAGTCTAGCCGAACTCGGATAAAGATTCCTTTTATAGATTTTTAGAAGTTTCCTTTAATGTTCGTTTATATGTACAGTATTATTTTAAGAAGCATGGTGACCTTTTTTCAAATATTTCCTATTAAAAGAGCTCTACAAAAATTAAAACCTTTACATCTGAGATACCTAGGAGGTCTTTCATAAAAACCTTTGGCAAAAATTTCAATTGCAGAAATGCAAATGTAGAAATGCAAATGAAGAAATCTATGTTTTTAGGAGGTATTATTTGCCTGGCCCTTCTAAATTCTTGTTAATAACTACAAAATCCCCTAGAAATGGACATTTTTCCATTGTTATATGTTGTGGACATTTGATAGCAAATGATATCCAATAAAATTAAGGGAAGCTAAGTGCAATATTATTTGATATGATTTGATGTAAATTATTATATATCAATTAGTTGTGAATAACTATTGCAATTTTTTACATTCCTTTTTTGCCTATTTTTCTACATTTATCCTACCTATAATGGTGTAGGAAGACAAAAGCGCTTTTGTTCATTTAACAACCTTAAATAAGAAACAAATGGACAATTTTTTAATTTTGGAGCGATTGGATCGTTTGGAAAAACTATTGATCGCCAATAAGGAAGTATTGACTTTTGAGGAGACCTGTGACTATACGGGAATATCCAGAAGTTATCTGTACAAACTCACCGCTGCTGGAAAGATACCACATTCCAAGCCCAATGGAAAATTGCTCTTTTTCGAGAAAAAGAAAATCGTTGACTGGCTGCTCCGGAACGGGCAAAGTTCTGCGGAGTAACACGAAGCCCCAACCTGGGCCATGGCCAATATAAAGGTCAAGGGCAATACATTTAATAATCTATCAAATTAATTTTCATCACGGCTATCGCCCTGATGCCAAAGACAATTCTTATGGAGGATACACCCTACATACGCGTGGGCACCTACTATTATAAATTGGTACGTGTCCCTACCATAGCCGGGAATTTCAACGAGATTATCGTACCATGGACACTGGAGGCCATCCGTCAGGATCATGGGAGGGATTTTATCGGGGGGATCAAAAAATACGATGGGTTCACCTGTCTTCCCAGTCATATCCATTTTGAACAGGAGTGCCACGGTTTTTACAATACCTATTCCCCCTTGCCCCATAATCCCCAAGAGGGAGAATTCCCCTATACCCGACAGCTCTTGCAACATATCTTCGGGCCACAATTTGATCTCGGGATGGACTATCTGCAACTGTTGTATTTAAGACCTGTGCAAATCCTGCCGATCCTCTGTTTGGTATCCAAGAAAAGGTCCACGGGCAAGAGTACTTTTCTAAAATGGCTGAAGCTCGTGTTCGACAATAACATGACCTATCTCACCAATGACAGTTTCAGCAGCCAGTTCAACGCCGATTGGGCGAACAAGCTCTTGATCTGCATAGACGAGGTGCTTTTCAATAAGGAAGAGCTGACCGAGCGCATCAAGTACCTGAGCACGACCAATATCAATAAGCTGGAGGCCAAGGGCAAGGACAAAAGGGAGGTCGAGTTCTTTGGCAAGTTCATCCTTTGCAGTAACAATGAGGACAATTTTATCAAGATAGACAATAATGAGACCCGTTTTTGGGTGTTGAAGGTCCCCTCTCTGAAAAAAGAGGAAACCCGGTTTTTGGATTTTTTGGAAGCGGAGATACCTGCTTTCCTGTGTCATCTACAAATTAGAAAACTCACCAGTCCCAATAAGACCCGGATGTGGTTCTCCCCTTCCCAGATAAGGACCAAGGCCCTGGAAAGTTTAATGCGGAACAATAGGAACCGTGTGGAAAAGGAACTTGCAAGTGTGATCCTAAGTGCGATGGAAACCTTTGAACTTGAAGAGCTTCAGTTATGCCCCTTGGATGCCCTTCAACTCTTGAACCGTACCCGGATCAAAACGGACCTTACCCAGTTGAGACAGATCCTGAAAAAGGACTGGAAACTCGTTAATCAGAAGAATTCCATGGTCTACCGAAAATTGATGATATGGCCGGAAGGAGTGATGGGATGGATAGATGCCAAGGGAAGATATTATACCATAAAAAAGGATTTCTTATTGGAGCAATTCGGGGAAGAATAGAAAAACGATGAAACGATGACAAATCGATGACGGGCGAAACGCAATGTCCATGGGCGATGCGGCGGGTCTGTCATCATTTGCCAAAAAAATTGCCGATGAAAAGAAAAACACCCCTCTATTTATACTTTTTTTTGATGAAACGATGACAGATAGAGTTCAGGTCAATAAATACGGGGGGTTGGGCCGTCATCGTTTTGTCATCAATTTGTCATCAAAAAAGACCGATGACGGAAAATCGGACCAAAAGACAAGAAATGCACAAAAAGAGAACATTTAGGACGAGGTGTGAAAGAGCCCGAGCCTTTCCCATCGAGAAGGCGCTGGCAAAACTCGGGCACTTTCCCACACGGACATCGGTCAAAGAAGCTTGGTTCCTGAGTCCTTTCAGGTCAGAAACCCAAGCCTCTTTCAAGGTATCCAGGACACTTAATAGATGGTACGACCATGGGGCGGGGACAGGGGGCAACGTGATCGACCTGGTATGTCTTCTGAACAGGTCAACCGTAAGGGAAGCATTGGACTGGTTGGAAAACGGCCAGATCTCTCTTTCTTTTCACCAGCATCGTTTTAATGAATTTAATGAAGAGGGGATCAAAATTAGGGAAGTAAAGATACTGGGCCATAATGCCTTGCAAGAGTATGTGGAAGTAAGGGGAATTTCCTTGCCAACGGCCCTGGGACTGTGCAGGGAGGTCCACTATAGCTTGAGGGACAAAATGTACTTCGCCATCGGATTGAAGAATGATTCAGGAGGATGGGAGCTTCGGAACAAATACTATAAGAACTCCAGCTCCCCAAAGGACATCACCTACATAAAGAACGGTAACCGCAGATTGATAGTCACAGAGGGCATGTTGGATATGTTGAGCCTAATGGAACGGGACAAAAAACTACGGGGTGAAAATGACCTATTGATATTGAATTCCCTTGCCTTTGTGGAAAAAATACCCGGACTATTTGAAAACTATAAATCCATAGCGCTATACCTAGACAATGACAAAGCAGGGAAAAGTGCCACAAAAATATTGATGGAACAGAGCCCAAAATGCAGGGACATGTCAAACTTGTACAAGGATTTTAAGGATGTGAACGCATGGTGGATGTCGAAAAAACTATGACCCGTCGGGGAAGGAATTCAAGATGTGTCTTTGTTGCCACAAAGACGATCTTGCTTTGCTCCCGGAGGTCGCAAAGAAACAAAAAATGAAAAGGACCTACATCAAATTCCGATGTTCCCTCTTCGAGAAGAAACTGCTCAGGATCAAGGCCAAAAAGAGCGGTCTGAGCCTAAGCGAATATTGCCGTCGTGCCGCTTTTGGGGACAAGATCATCGAGCGCCTGACGGAGGAACAGATAGACATCTATAAGATGCTGATCCAGTATGCAACAAACTTTAAGCTGATCGGGAACATGTTCCGAAAACGAAATCCCAGACTGGCGGAAGAGGTCACAAAGCTGGCAGAGGAAATAAGGGACCACCTTAAAAATTTCAAAAAATGATAGGTAAGGGAAAATCGATATCGCACACCCGGGCCTCCATGCAATATGGCTGGAACCAGGAAAAGGATGCGGAGGTAGTTTATTCCAAACATCTGGCCGGGGAAACCCCCGAACAGATTACGGAGGAATTCAAGATCATCCAAGAACAGAATGCCAGGTGCACGAACAATACCCTGAGCTTTGTCCTCAGCCCGACCATTCAGGATGGCAAGGAGCTGAGCGCCAAGTCGCTTGGCGAGATAACTGAAAAGTTCCTCAAGGAAATGAAACTACAGGAGCACCAGGCCATAGGCTTTGTACACAGGGACCAACAACATACCCATGTCCATTTATACGTGAACCGCATCGATTTTAGCGGTAGGGCCTATAACGACAGTTTTATCGGAAAGAGGAGCCAGCAGGCTGCGGAAAATGTTGCCAAGGAAATGGGGCTTACCACGGCAAGGGAGGTGCAACAGGAAAAATTGGACCGGATCAAACTTATACGATTTGAGATCAAACAGGTCCATGAAAAGGTCATGGCAGAACACCGCCCCAAGGACCTGGACCGGTACATCAGATTAATGGGAGAAAAGGACATAAAGGTAGTTCCCAGTATCAACAATTCGAACCAACTACAAGGGTTCCGGTTTGAATACAAGGGGCACAGTTTAAAGGGGAGCGAGGTGCACCGTTCCATGTCGGGCAGTAGATTGGTGATGGGGATAGGGGAAAACGAAGGTAAGGGCTTCGTCAAGAACAAGGACAATACAGTCAGCCTCATGGGAAGGGCCACGCAGCTCAGTGGGAATATCGCCATAAAACTGGCTAAAACAGTAATCAAACAATCGATCCAAAAAAGTGCAGGATTCGAGATAGGATACTAATGATAAAACGAAAATAATATGGCAAAGTTGGACGAGATTACGGAACTATTGACGGACGAACTGGAAGGATTGAAACGGATGTTGGTTAAACTGGAACAGCTAAGCAAGGAATTGACCAGTTCGGAAACGGTACAGGACATTTCTCAAATAAGAAATGAACTGAAGGAACTCAACAGAACACAGAGGGATCATTTCCAAGGGCAGGATACAAGAAACATTAAAATGGAGGAGCAGTTGAAAAAGTCGCAGATCATCCCTGAATGGCTATTGTTCATGGTCTGTTTGATATTAATTATTTCTTTGTCCATTTCGGGCTATTTGGGATATCAGGTGTTACAGTTCGAAGAAGAAAAGGAGAAGGCTTTCGAAGAGGGAAAAGCAGCCAATCCAACGGAACTGAATAGCTATTTTAAAGAGCATCCCGATATCTACAAGGACTTTTTGATATGGTCTAATGAGGAAAAAAGGCCAGGTCAAAAGTAAGTTGCGCCCTAATTCGATTTTATTTAACGCTTATCCGCCCGAACGCTATAAAATCGAATCAGGATCCACGCGCAAAGTTTTTGTAAGATTTGGGTCAAAATAATTCTAATTTCCTTAAAGTTGGGTTGTAGATTAAACTGCGGTCAACAAGAGGATCCAAGGGAGATATCGTTGTCGCCCAAAATTAATGGGCATAACCTAGCTCTAAGTAAGTGTAAAAAGTAAAACCCTAAAGCCAGAGCCATGATACCTCACAGGGTAACAGGAAATACACTAAAGGGTTTTCGTGGATTTAGTGATATTCAAGGTATTTATCAATATGAATTAAAATCAATAGCCAACAATGCATTTATTTTTTAGAAACTATGCAGGTTGCCGACATAAATTATGCCTATCCGATCAGTTTATGGATTATTCGTTCTCATCCATCAATCTTTCTGGGTTCCTTAGGGTATCAAAGATCCTTAAAATAATAATCTTTCCCTTCTCTTCTTTGTAGATTAGTTTGTAGTGCCTAACCACAATCCTCCTATAATTGGGGTTAATATCGTCCTTTTAGTATTGTTCGGCGTAGGTAACTCCTTTACTTGCTTGGATCAGGTCAGCTTTGACATTCGCTGCGCCTTGTGGGGTCTTCTTTTCGTATTTTAGGAATCGTGTATCTGTTTCAATTGGGTCTTTGCCTTGGCCGTCCACTCGGTCTTAAGTTTTCCCATTACCAGTTTTGCGATTCTTTTTCTAGGTCTTCGACCGATGTAAGTTCGCCTCTTTGAATTTCTGTTTCGGCATCCACGAGTTCCTGATTGTACTGCTTCCTTGTCAAAGGTTTTCCATCAACGGTATAAGCTACAATTTGATCTTCTTCATGGTAGTTTTCCACCAGTGCCTTTATCATTTTGAGAAGCCTGTTGTCTGCTGTATCAATATAGTTCTGTACGCTTTGTTTTAAATCCGAACTTGCCAATTTACCAGTGTTTTTACATAATAAAGATACAAATTCCGTTCCATTGATTTTAATTTATCGGCTTTAAGTGGGAAGAAGATTAATCATTCCGGGCAAATATCCCATATTTGCTTACATAGGCCATTACCTATTGGGCCTGAAATAGGAATGAATCGATAATAATGAACCATGAAGAAATTGGGTCTTTTTAGTGCGTGGAAGCAGAAGAAAGTAATTTAAGAACAGAAAGATAAATCCTGCAGAAACCGAAGTTAATAACATTTAGGATTAAGGAGCAATTAAGAATAGTACCATTTATATCCATTTGAGTACATTTGTAATGACGGAAGAAAAATCCTCAAAAAAGTTCACAAATCGTCAACATTAGAAACTTAAAAAATGTGAATCCCTTATAAATAGGGTACTCACAGAAAGAAGTTCGATTCTTGGTGAGGTCACGAACCAAAGGTGCGCAGCACCAAAAGCGCCAGCTTTTGAATCGAAGCCTGTGCTGAGCGGAGCCGAAGTGATTCTTGGTGAGGTCACTTTTTAACTAGTAAATCAGTTTAATTTGATATAAATTTGACTGATTTACAGTGTTTTATATATATTTTGATATCAAAGGGTATCATTTTATATCAAACGATAGAGTTCACAAATCGTCAACATTTTTTTCAAATGTTTTCGTAACTTGTCTGGCCAAGTAAAAAACACGGTTCTTTATTGCTCCTTTACAATTTAAGTATGATATCAATGAAAGTTGCCAACATCCCATAAGAGGTATTAAGGGATTTGTCCAATGTATTGGCATGTAGATTCAAGTTGCCCATTGCTACTACTTCGGGTTGTTTTTCCTAAATTTACTGCCTATGGAGAAGAGCAAAATTAAAAATATATTTGTGTCAGGAGCAATAAGCCCGGAGTTCATTGCCAATTCCATTGCAAAGCACCAGTCCAAAACCACTATTGGGGCACACGATATCTTTTTGGGCCAGGTACGGGCAGATCCAATTGATGGGCAGGAAGTGGCCGCTATAGAATATACGGCCTATGAGGAAATGGCCAATCAGAAATTCCACGAAATCAGGGAAGCTACCTTTGCCAGGTTTAACTTAAGCTGTATGCACATCCACCACAGTTTGGGTAAGGTAAATGCGGGAGAAATATGCCTCTTTGTTTTTGTGTCATCGCCACACCGAAAAGAAGTTTTTGAGGCCATGCACCATGTGGTGGAAGAGATAAAAAATCAGGTTCCCATTTTTGGTAAGGAACTGTTTGAGGATAATTCCTATCAATGGAAAGTAAATAAGTAAAAATGGTAGATATTACCCATAAAAAAGCAACCTTGCGTACAGCTGTAGCACAAGCTATAGTTCAAGTAAGTTCGGCAGATACCATTAGCGCAATACATAATAAAACCGTGCCCAAGGGCGATGTGTTTGCCATGAGCAAAGCGGCCGGTTTATTGGGGGTTAAAAAGACGGCAGACCTTTTGCCGGACTGTCATCCCTTACCTATAGAATTTACCGATATTTCCTATGCTATTGACGGTCTTCGGATTACGGTTTTGGTTACGGTGAAGACTATCTACAAAACCGGCGTTGAGGTAGAGGCCATGCACGGCGCCAGCATAGTGGCCCTAAATATGTACGATATGCTAAAGCCCATAGACAAGGGCATCGAAATACAGAATATTAAATTATTGAGAAAAACGGGAGGTAAGTCCGATATAGGTAGCGACCTATAATTTTCCAGTCAATAATATTTAACAGTTACTTAAGAGAATCTGTGCATATCTTTGTGGTGTGAAAAAAACAAGGCACTTGCTTTTTTTTAGGATTCTAGCGCTTATACTTTTATTAGCTATGGGCCAGGTCTCTATGGCTACCACCAAAGAGGCCAAAGAAGTTAAGGCCGGGGTTCAGGGTGAGATCCAAACGGATCATCATCTAAGCTACCAGATGCCGAACTCTGGGCATACTATGCTCCTGGCGGAAGACAATTATCAATTGCCAACAGTTAACGAGCTAAGGCCCAATCTCAATTTATTTTCCCCTAGTACTATAAGTTGCCTCTCCGTACTCAAGGAAAAGGAGCTTATGTCCCTAAAAAGGGAGGTCCAAATTATTGCTAGTTTGGACGCGCTAACCATTATCTACCCCTTTCACACCTTTTTATAAGTTTTTCCATTAGTCGCACCTAATTCCAGAATAACCAATTTTGGAAATTCCCCCATGGCATACATTGGTTATGGCTGGAGGGAAGACAATTAATAAATGGAATAATTATAAAAAAAATATAATATGAATATATCAATGTTGTTGGTATCAGCTTTATTGGTGCTTTGCACCATCATACCTTTTGTAGTCCTCAATAAATCGGGAAAAGGGGATTTAAAAATAATGTCCAAGGAGATTAAAAACTTAATGGTTCAATCAAAACTGAAACTCGATTTAAAGGAAAGCTGGGGCAATACTTTCATTGGCCTGGATTCAGAGAATAAGAAACTTGTTTTTTCAAAAGTATTTGATGGCATTGTGGCGCTGGAAAATATTGATCTCAATACAGTTTCAAATGTCAAAATAGTAAAGAAGACCCACGTGGTCAAGTCTAAAAACAAGAAGGAGTTGGTTTTGGAAAAATTGGATTTGGAGATTAGTTTTTTAGATACTGAATTAGCAGCCAAGACCCTTAACTTTTATGACATCAACAGTATTTACATGGAGGATTATGAACTTGTCCGGGCCGAAAAATGGAATGCAGTCATCCATACTGTCATAAAATCAAATATTGGTAGTGCCAAGGTGGCCTAATTTCCTAGGTTTTTTATTAGTTAACATAGTTAAGGGCAATCTGTATTTTGGAAAATAGACTTTTCGGAATGCAGATTGCCCTTTTTAATGCCATATATTTTTGTAGGCAAAGGATTTAGAATTACTCCCGTTTTGTCCAAATTTCATTTAAGGGGTCGCCCTTACTGCTTTTACCGGTATGGTGCCAATCCTTGCCGTTTAACTCATAATTGAAGGATAGTGCCGCTCCCACCCGGGAATTGTCCCTGGAGAAATAGTTTATATTTTCTATGTATTTGCCATTGGTAGCGTTATAGGTTCCGCCCCCGCTGCCAAAAAATTCAAAGGTTTCGGTATTATAGGCAATCCATTGAAAGTGACCGTTCAACAAATATTTCATAGTTTTTCTTGGTCTGGACGTATCCCTTCTTTGCTCCCCTTGCTCCGTTACCCTTCCGGTCATTAACCACTTGCCGTCCAAATCCTGGGTGCCAAGTTTGGTGGGCGTAAAGGTCATAGGCTTTGTGCCTTGGAGTATCAATTTCCCTTTTTGTAGCCTATAGGGAATATTTATACTGGTAATTTTATCTTCTTTATGGTTGGAGTTAAACTCGAGGTCAACCATCAGCTTATTGCCAGAGGTAGAGTAGTATCCCCCCATCGTTTTTATAAATTCTGCAGGCGACTCTTTATAGATGGTATGTACGTAATAATCCGCGTCCAATTTCAGCTCGTGATGAAGGGTGCCATCCTTGTTTTTTTCCTCAAAATGATAAACGTTGGCCGGTATTTGGGCCGTAATTGTATTGAAAAAAGTGAGGAAGAGGGCAAGGCCCATAAAAATACTGATTTTTTTAAGCTTCATAACTATCTGGTTTTTATTTAAAAATAGTCAAGAAATGGTTAAAAATCAACGCTTTGGGTTTAATTTTTAGTTAATTTTTTACTATTTGGAAAATTCATTTTTTACTTCGACGTAAAATTTTTTAAAACGCTTGTTTTTTCATTTTTTTTGTTTTCATTTGTCACATCAATTTAGCCTTAAATTTTATATTGATATTAGCATCTAGTTGAGTATAATGAACCATATTTACAAATTTGGATTTCTGGCAGCAGCAAGGTTTATGTCGCTGAAATTTAACGGTATAGGTAGCCCGAGTTTGCTTGGTGTTCCAAATTTTTCTTCCATAGTGTGCAGTCAGCATGACTATTTTTTTATTCCTACCACTGAAAAGCAGATAATTGTTTAGGGATTTAGTTATAATTTCCAATATTATTTGCATTTGGCGATGCTATTTACTTATTTACAATTCATATATTTATTTAAATGAACACGAAGTACATTAATCTGATAGATCAGACCTACTATTTTCCACAGGAAGAGTTTTCTTTGGATGGTGAAAACCTAAAGTTTCATGGAATACCCCTTATGGATTTGGTAGCGCAATATGGTAGTCCTTTGAAGTTTACCTATTTGCCTAAAATTTCGGAAAATATCAACAAGGCAAAGGAATGGTTTAAAATAGCCATGGAGAAAAACAATTACAAAGGCAAATACCACTATTGCTATTGTACTAAAAGTTCCCATTTTAAGCCGGTTTTGAACGAGGCCTTAAAGAATGATATCCATATAGAGACGTCTTCGGCCTTTGATATTAATATTGTTGAAAAATTAAAGGAAAAGGGAAAGATCAAGGATAATACCTATATCATATGCAACGGATTTAAAAGGGATCAATATATTGTCAACATAGCTAATCTTATAAATCAAGGTCACCAGAATTGTATTCCCATTATTGATAATTACGAGGAAATTGACCTTTTGTCCGATGTCATCAATGATACTTTTAAGGTGGGAATCAGAATTGCATCCGAAGAGGAGCCAAAGTTCGAATTTTATACTTCTCGATTGGGGATAGGATATAAAAATATTGTACCTTTTTACGAGAACCAAATTAAGGACAATGACAAGGTAGAATTGAAAATGCTACACTTTTTTATTAATACCGGTATTCGTGACAATGCCTATTATTGGAACGAACTGGTGAAATGTTTAAAGGTGTACGTAAGGCTTAAAAAGATTTGTCCATCCTTGGACAGCCTCAATATTGGTGGTGGTTTCCCCATTAAAAACTCTTTGGCTTTTGATTACGACTACCAGTACATGATAGATGAGATCATAAACCAAATTAATATTGCCTGTCAGGAAGCGGATGTTGCAGTCCCAAATATTTTTACCGAATTTGGTAGTTTTACGGTAGGTGAGAGTGGTGGTGCCATTTATGAAATACTATATCAGAAGCAGCAGAACGATCGGGAAAAGTGGAATATGATCGACTCTTCCTTCATTACCACCTTGCCGGATACCTGGGCCATTAATAAACGTTTTATTATGTTGGCCATTAACCGTTGGCAAGATGAATATGAAAGGGTGTTGTTGGGCGGACTAACCTGCGATAGTGATGACTATTACAATAGCGAGCAAAATATGAATGCCATTTATTTGCCCAAGTACAGAAAGGATAAACCGCTGTATATTGGATTCTTTAATACAGGTGCCTATCAGGAGACCATTGGGGGTTATGGCGGGTTGCAGCATTGTTTAATACCGCATCCGAAACATATTTTAATAGATAAGGACGAAAACGGAAATATAACGACCAAATTATTTAGTGAACAACAAAAGGCAGAGGATCTGCTTAAAATTTTGGGATATGAAATGAATCTTAGCGGCAATAGTGAAGTTAGCGAACCCGTTGAGCAGAAAATTAAATCTGACCTTTAAAATCAATAAACTTTAAACAAATGAACACAACTAACAATTACGCTGGCATACCAGACGAGTTTGCGCAATTGGAAAAGGCAAAGGTAGTTTTAATTCCTGTGCCTTATGATGGAACCAGTACCTGGGGAAAAGGGGCGAACAAAGGGCCAAAGGCTTTTTTGGAAGCGTCGGAAAATATGGAATTGTATGATATAGAAACCGATACGGAAGTCTATCAGCAAGGGATATATTTGGCGAATTCCATAGATGAGGACAGTTCTCCGGAGGCTATGGTCAATGAGGTACACAGGGTTACCAAGGAGTATATAAAACGCAATAAGTTCGTTACCCTTTTCGGAGGCGAACATTCTATCTCCATAGGTACCATTAGGGCTTTTAATGAGTGTTTTGATAACCTTACCGTGTTGCATATAGATGCACATGCAGATTTAAGGAAATCATACGATGGCAGTAAATTCAATCACGCCTGTGCTGTTCATGAGGCAAGTCAGACCACCAACCTTGTTCAAGTTGGGATACGTAGTATGGATGCCATTGAAAAAACCTTTATGGATGAGGAAAAAACTTTTTTTGCCCATGATATGGTTAACGATGAATATTGGACAGATAAGGTAATAGATCTAATGACGGACAATGTCTTTATAACTTTTGACCTGGACGCATTGGACCCATCCATTATGCCGTCTACCGGCACTCCGGAGCCAGGGGGGCTGTTTTACTATGAGACCTTGGAGTTTCTAAAGCAGGTGTTTGAGGATAAAAATGTGGTAGGATTTGATATTGTTGAACTTTGTCCCAATAATACGGATAAATCTTCCGATTTCCTTGCGGCCAAATTATATTATAAAATGCTGAGCTATAAGTTTGTGAGCGAGGCAGTAGGGGATGAATACGACAATACGTATGACGTTGATTCCAAAGTGGGAGGCAATAACATTTTAAAATTCGACGATGACGAAGACTAAAGGGGAAATTTCCAATTTTATTGAAAAGTATTATTTACATTTTAATGCGGCCGCTTTGGTGGATGCTGCAAAGGGATATGAAGACCAGCTAAAGCAGGGGTCCAAAATGTTGGTTTCCCTGGCGGGAGCCATGAGTACAGCAGAATTGGGAAAAATATTTGCCGAGGTAATCCGGCAGGATAAGGTGCATATCGTTTCCTGTACAGGTGCCAATTTGGAAGAGGATATCATGAATTTGGTGGCCCATTCGCATTATAAGCGTGTGCCCAATTACCGAGATCTAACCCCTCAGGACGAGTGGGATCTATTGGAGAAGGGCTTAAACAGGGTAACGGATACCTGTATCCCGGAGCATGAGGCATTCCGAAGACTGCAAAAGCATATTTTTGAAATTTGGAAAAAAGCAGAGGACGCCGGAGAAAGATATTTGCCACATGAGTTTATGTACAAATTGTTGCTTTCCGGGGTTTTGGAAGAATATTACGAGATAGATCTCAAGGACTCGTGGATGTATGCCGCTGCTGAAAAGAATCTGCCCATAGTTTGCCCAGGTTGGGAGGACAGTACCATGGGGAATATCTTTGCCTCTTACGTGGTAAAAGGGGAGTTAAAGGCCAGTACTATGAAGTCTGGGATTGAATATATGACCTTTCTGGCAGATTGGTATACCGCCAATTCTGAAAAAGGGATCGGATTTTTTCAGATTGGTGGTGGCATTGCGGGAGATTTCCCAATCTGCGTGGTGCCTATGTTGTACCAAGACCTTGAAAGGACCGATACACCGTTTTGGAGTTATTTCTGCCAAATAAGTGACTCTACCACAAGTTATGGTTCCTACTCGGGTGCTGTGCCAAATGAGAAAATTACCTGGGGAAAATTGGATATAAACACCCCTAAGTTTATTATTGAAAGTGATGCAACCATTGTTGCGCCCTTAATTTTTGCATACCTATTAGACATGTAGTATATGGACAATTTAAAAAGAGTTATTGTAGACTTTAAAAAACTTACTCCTGAAGTTTTGAAACTTTTGGTTGAGAAGTATCCAGATGGGTACGACGATCTTAATATCATCTCCTTCAAGAATGCACAAGGGGAGCGTATTGAGGCCGTTGAGGTAACCACCGAGGATACCAAATACCTGGTTAAGATTAGCGCCAAGTTGGAAAAAACAATGGCCAATTACGATGAGGACGATTATGAGGATTTTGATGATGACGATCCAGAGGCCATTCCAGATGTGGATTTGGAAGGAGTAGAGGGAGAGGATGACGATGATTAACCAATGATGTTTGAGGTTGTTGCCGTTCATATAGCATCTTCGATCAATATTAGGCAATGCAAATCCCAATTGCCATTGGAAATATTGTTTTCGGACAGTGATGAACTCTATTTGAAAAATGGCGAAAAAAAATTCGTTTATATCTTTCAATACGGTCTAATATCCTTTTTTAATCATTCCGAGGATGAAAAATCGAAGATTCTAGACGCTCTATCCACCATTACCAAAGAGAAAAATACTCCCCAATTTACAGAAACAATGCAAGTAGAAATAATCGAAGGCCACCAAAAGGTGGCTTTCGATAAAGTAATCTTGCCCAGTTTTGATGCCGAGTTTATTAGATTGGTAATGTTGAATACTTCCCAATCGGTGGCCTTGGACCAATATTCTGAAATTACACAGCAGTTATTGGAGGAAACCAATGAACATACCCAATATTTGGAAAAGAAGGGAAGGCTCAATATTTCGGGCATCAAGCTCAGGCGGTTTATAGGGAAGGTATTGAATATTAAAAATCAGATATCTGAAAACCTGTATATTTTTGATGAGC
Source organism: Arenibacter flavimaris (assembly GCF_030291335.1). Taxonomy (NCBI): domain Bacteria; kingdom Pseudomonadati; phylum Bacteroidota; class Flavobacteriia; order Flavobacteriales; family Flavobacteriaceae; genus Arenibacter; species Arenibacter flavimaris. The sequence continues at coordinate 44,831 of NZ_JASWIM010000033.1, read as the reverse complement.
CGGACAGTACTTGGGAAAATGAGCAGCTGAACAGATTAAACCTGGAACTAAAGCAAACTTTTGACCTAAAGATCAGGTACAGGAATATACACGAACAATTGGGGATCATTAAGGAAAACCTAGAGCTTTTTAAAGATATCTGGGACCATAGGGAAAGCAGTAGGTTGGAGTGGGTCATTATTATTCTGATCCTGGTAGAAGTTTTGGATCTTTTTGTATTTAGATTGTTGAGGTAAATTGTAATTGATCTTTTTACTACCTTAGTTAAAGCATCAAGATTAAAATGGGCGCATTATACTTGGCCTAAATAATTCTTGAAACCTCACGATGATAATTGGGAGGGGATATGTAAGGCTAATTGCACCCGATAAAGGTGTCGGGAAACCCTCATTTAATAAGAATTAAATATAAGCAGATGAAAAATGCACCCTTCCACATGTCATTGCCTTGTCTAAGTATAAGCAAAACAGAGGATTTCTATGTAGACGTTATCGGTGCCGAATTGGGAAGACACTCTTCCCGATGGCTGGATATCAATTTGTTTGGAAATCAGATTACCTTCACTAAAGCCGGTAATTTTAATTTTACATTTAAGACTTATAAGTTTGAAGATACAGTATTGCCTTCTTTTCACTTTGGAGTAATAGTGGATGAAAGCACTTGGGATAATTTGTATGCCAAATTAACAAAGTCGCATTACGATCTTACGACCGAAGTAGTTTTTTTAAAGGACAAGGTAGGCGAGCACAAGTCTTTTTTTATTCAGGATCCCAATGGTCATATGATAGAATTTAAATGTTTTAAAAAGCAGAAAGAAGTATTTTTATCCTGATTTTTAGGATTTTAGCCAAAATATACTGCTGTTTAATAATTTAATAATCATTTATTTTTGATTCCCGGGGGTCAAGGGTTTTATTTTGCAATTAATTAAAAAGAAAATATAGAAATAGAAATGAAGTATAAGGACCTGGATATTATTGGTAGCGAGGAATGGTGTGTATTTGAGGATTTGGAGATTCCCGCTATAAAGGCTAGGGTAGATTCCGGGGCAAAAACCTCCTCCATACAGGCAAATAATATAAAAGTGTTTACCAAAGGGGCCCATGAATGGGTAAAGTTCGAGGTTAATCCCCTTCAGGACAATAGGGGTATCAATATAGACTGCAAGGCACGTTTGGTAGACCGTAGAACAGTAAAGAGTTCTTCGGGGATATCGGAGGAACGGTATGTTATAAGGACCCCTGTACGTGTTGGCAGTCTTGTATTTGAGATAGAACTCACCTTGGCCAATAGGGATACTATGGAATATCGTATGCTTTTGGGAAGGGAGGCGCTCAATGAACGTTTTGTGGTAAACCCAGCCGTAAGTTTCACTATGGGGGAGTTTACAGCAGCAGAAATAAGCCAAAAATATGCTTCCCATTTTAAAGAAAAAACAGGGCTTAAAATTGCATTGTTGGCCAGTAACCCATTATTGTATAGCAACAAGAGAATAATGGAAGCCGGTGAGGCTTTGGGCCACGATATGGTGTTTTTAAATGTGGAGCATGCCTATATGAAATTGGATGCCAATTCCCCAGAGATAAGATATAGGGGTGGGAACATATTAAATGAGTTCGATGCCATTATACCTAGGATAAAACCGGCGGTTACCTTTTACGGCTGTGCTTTGATAAGGCAATTTGACAATCTTGGGGTGTACTGCTTAAATTCGGCGGAAGCCATAACCCAATCCAGGGACAAATTGTTCGCATCCCAATTATTTTCCAAAAACGACATACATATCCCCATTACCGGATTTGCCAAATCTCCCATGGATACCAAAGATCTTATCAGGATGGTCAATGGGGCACCTTTGATTATAAAATTATTGGAAAGCACCCAAGGCAAAGGAGTGGTACTGGCAGAAACAAACAAGGCGGCAGAAAGTGTTATTAATGCCTTTAAAAGTGTGCAGACCAATATTTTGGTACAAGAGTTCATAAAAGAGGCAAACGGCCAGGATATACGCTGTTTTGTGGTAAATGGAAAAGTTGTGGCCTCAATACAGCGGCAAGCTGAAAAGGGTGAGTTCCGTGCAAATCTGCACCAAGGCGGGAAGGCATCCATTATAAGAATTACTTCCGAAGAAAGGAAGTTGGCCGTAAAGGCGGCCAAAGTTTTAAACCTAGCCGTTGCCGGAGTGGATATTATCCGTTCCAATAAAGGACCTTTACTACTTGAAGTTAATTCATCGCCAGGTTTGGAGGGTATTGAAAATGCTACTGGAAAGGATATTGCCAATATTATGATCCGGGCAATAGAGAGTAAGATTAAATTTAATGGTTAGTAGCTGATTTTTGAATTAAAACCTAGTTAAATATAAATGCTGCAGAAGCTGGCCTTTATTAAAATTTGTACCTTCGCCCTATGGGAAGAATATTGCTTTACGTCATTGTTTTTATTTTGTTGGGCTCTTGTAAACAGCAGGTAGCCATAGAGGCCACGGAAGATAAGGCAGATGTCTTTTTCAGTGTGGATTCGCTCCCCAAGCCCAAAGAAATTAATGCAGAGGCCATGGCACTTATAAAAGAGTGGCAGGAGTTCAATGTCTTGGAAACCACTTTTGAATCGTTGTATCGCGTGGCGAATAGGGAGGATTTGGAATTGGTCATTGAAGATTTGATCGAGAAGCAAAAAACACTGGAAGCATCTACCTATCCCGTAATATTTGACAAGCCACAGATTAAAAGCAGACAAAAGGTATTTAAGACCTATATTCTTAAAACAAAGGGGAATTTGGAGTATAGGGTTGGAACCAAAGCTTCTACCATAGAAATGATAGACGCCTATAATGCATTTAGGAACCAGTTCAATGTTATCGTTAATAGCCAGTTGGACACTATTTTGATTTTAAGTGAGTAGGACCCTGTTGTTTATATCGATGATCCTTATGACCTTTCAGATGAGGTCCCAAATGCAAGGGGATAAAATGGAAATAGGGAACATTTTGGATACCTGGCACAGAGCGGCGGGAAGTGCCGATTTTGATGCCTACTTTAATTTAATGACTTCCGATGCTGTGTTTATTGGAACCGATGCTTCCGAAAATTGGCAAATCGAAGAATTTAAGGCCTATGCAAAGCCCCATTTTGATAGGGGTAAGGCTTGGAACTTTAAAGCTGTGGAGAGACAAGTGTATATTGATACGGAAGGGAACTATGCATGGTTCGACGAATTATTGGATACCCAAATGAAACTATGTAGGGGTTCCGGGGTACTTAGGAAAGAGTCCGGGGAGTGGAAAATAGCCCACTATGTTCTGTCTCTTGTGATTCCCAATGAAAATGTTTCCGAGATAATCCTGATGAAACAGGAAAAGGATGATAGTATTATCAAAGATTTGACAAGGCAATAAACTGAAAAGCATAAAAAAACCACTACTGAACAGTGGTTTTTTTATGCTCCATTGCAATCGGTACGGAAATTGCTGGACTATTCCTTAGTTTCGGTTTCCTTATTCTCCAGTTTGTCTTTCCTAGACTGTAAAGCTTGTCTACTTAGACTGGCCAAATTAAAATTGGGGTCTATTTTTAAAGCTTCATCAATGGTAGCCAAAGCACCATCTATATTGCTCTGATCCTTATTGAATTCTACCAGGGCCTTCAGGTGGATAAATGCGGCCTTTAAAGAAACTTCGTATGGTTGTTGCCTTTCATAAAAGGCATATTTCATATCGTCTTTTGCATTGGCAATCCCAAACTCAATATTGGCAGCTGCACCTTCATTGTCACCGGTCTGAATTTTTAGATCTGCCAATTCGTATGCCAAATACGGATTTGGTTCCCTTTTATTAAGAATTTCAAACTGTTCCAAAGCCCTTTTTGGTTGGTTCAAGGCCTTTAAAGAAATGGCTTTTACCTGTACGGCCAAATCCGAGTCCGATTCGTTTTTTTCAATTCCAATCGTGTTTAACGCTTGTAAATGCTGATTGTCCGTGGTATAAATGTACGCCAAGGTGTCCTTGCGCTCTTTACTGGGTGCAAGTATGTTTAAGTGGGTAATGGCGCTAATAACTCCATTGATATCCCCCTGTTGTCTCATTTGGTCATAATAGGCCTCATAATGCTTGAGCAACTCACTTTTTGTCTGTGAATTTGCCGTAAATCCTACCATTACTAGGAGGATCAGTACTATTTTCTTCATTGTTCTAATTTTTGGTGTGCCAAAACTAGTAAATTATTTCTAACCATTTGTTAAGGAATGTCTTAAACCTTGGATAGCTAACAAAAAAGGATGCCATTCGGCATCCTTTTTTATAATATGGTTGGGTTGGTCCTTCTTAAACAACGGTGAGCGTAACATTCCTGTTTTCGTAAGCCCGAATAAGTCTTGCATAAAATGCAATACTCACATTGTCCTTGTCCAAACTGGAACTTAAAAATTCCTTTAAATTCTTAAAAAGAAAATTTGCCCTAAGAATAGGTAGGGTAGAATTCACTTTTTTTGGGTCATAACAGCTGTCGTCCATAACAATATCCATAATGACTCTTTTTCGGTGGTAATCTATGGATACATCTGCAGCATTGTAATATTTTTTTAATATGGCAACATGCAGATTTTGAAATTTTTGGGACATTTTGCTTTTGGAGCAGCTTTTGGAAATTAAGTTTTCAATTTCGGTAAGCACTCTTGTTTTTAGACCTGAATTTTCCATGATAATTGTATTTATTCGTTTACTTAAAGGTACGGACTAATCGGTAAACGGTTAATAATCAAGGATGTAATTTAACCTAAAGCAGGTAACTTTGTTGTGAAAGTTCAAAATTGTGTGGTGTATTAACCTACAATTGAAGTGTTAAAAGGGTAGGTTTTAACATTTAAATACTTACTTTCAATGCTTTTGTTTCCTATTTTTTCTGAATCTTGGGTGTAACTTGGGGGTAAAAGTCCTCTTTTTATAGCTTCTGAAGTATAATAAGTCTCCTTTGTTGGATGGTGGGGGTACACCCCATTTACAACTTTATTTTTCCATTTCCCATTTATGGCCATCTTGATAATTCCAATACAGTCATTAAGATGGATTAGATTCACAGGGTCGTTGCCATTGTTAAGATTGGTTTTTCCTGCAAGATATGTTACTGGGTGCCTTGAAGGGCCAATTAGGCCCCCAAACCTTATAATGGTAGTATGAAGGAGCACGTCGTTCAAAAAAATATTTTCTGCGGCCAGAAGTTGCCTGCCCGATTCTGTTTTTGGTCGGGTAGGTGAGTCTTCTGTGACCTGTCCGGCCACATCACCATACACAGAGGTGCTGCTTATGAAAATTATCCGGTCTAAGGTGGTGTTTTTTATTTTGTGGTATAAATGGTGCATTTTTTTAATATAGCTCTCCATGGGGCCCGAGCGCAATTTTGGGGGAACGTTTATGATCAGCAGTTCCAATTCTGCTAGAAAGCTATTGATATCCCCTATAATCCCATTCTCTGATAGATCAATTATAAAAGGGGTGATAGTGGCTTTCTGCAAATCCTTGATTTTGGAATCAGAGGTGGTAGTGCCATATACCGTATGTTGCCCCTCTATTAAGGATTTGGCTAGTGGCAAACCTAACCACCCACACCCTAATATGCCGATCTTTATACTCAAAATCTTATCTTTTTGCTAATAAGAATGGCATCGTTTAAAACAAATGGCATGGGGATATTGTCTTCCGGCCTGGGAGGAACAGTAAACAATGGATTGTTCAATAGATCGTTGGAAGCTTCGTAAAGGCTAAGTTCCAGATCGCTCTCCTTGGGGATCGTGATCTGTAATTCGGTATAATCGTTATTGCTGATATAGTGGGTAACCAACTTATTGTTTTTCCTGTTCTTTAGATAGTAGTCGGATAGTTCAATTTTATTTATGTGAGCCTCGATAATGTCTACATCATTCGTAAATATTTCCAAACGGTTTGTATTTCGCTGGGGCGTAATACAAATTTCCAATTTTCTATGGTCCCCAATAATGGTATCTAAGGTAGTTTCTATTTTAGGAGGGGCAATATTTTTTACTGGGGCTTCGGATATGTAACTAAACCCTGTTCCATATTTGCTGCTTAGGGCATCGTAGCTGGCGTTGTTGGGCTGTGTTTTGTTTACATCTATGTACTGTGCTGTCCAACTGGATAGGACATGGTCATAGGTAGCCCATTGCGCAGTGTTTTTATCCGCATCGAGAATATAGACCAGGCTGGTGGGTTTTGCATTTTCCTTATTAAAACCAGAAGAGAAGTGGGCGGACAAAAGAAAACCGAAACACAGTACGAGCAATAAATAGGCCAGGCGTTTTTTGTTTTTAAAGGGACCAAAAACGGGAAGTAATAAGAAAAAGGTCAATGAGGTTAAAAGGGTAGCGGTAATCATCATTTTAAGGCCAAGACCTACTGGAAACATTTTAATTAGAGGGGAATAGATCCATATGGCGGGTAATGTTAAAAATAACAATACGTACGGACTGGGCGATTTTTGGTGTGTTAGTATGAGTAAGGAGGCCAGCAAAGCAAATACGGGTATTATAAAAAAGCTGGCACCTTTTAAATGGATGGCGACCAAGGTACAAAGAATAAGCCACAGAAATAATGGGGCAATCAGTAGGTTCTGTGTCTTGGCCTTTCCAATTTTATGATAGGCCCAAAAACCGACTGCCACGGAAAATAGTACAAAAGCCGCTATGTAGGCATAACCGTTATAAGTAAAACCATGAAGTATATCCTGATATTGCGGGTAGATATTCTTAAGTGCGGTCCAGCCGAAATGGCCTACGACCCCGTTAATGGCCAAAATTAGGAAGAGGGGAACAAATCCCCTTCCAATTTCCTTGATTTCCAAGGAACTATTTCTTAGCCCGACGAACAATAGTGTTAAAAAGCCCACTATGGCAAGTGCAAGCATAGGGAAAATCCAATCGAAAGGATAGGAGACCAACCTAAAGAATGGAATATTGAAATAGATGGAATCGTTTGGGCTTTTTAGATCGGTAAGGTCAGAGTTGCCAAAATGCTTTAACAAGGGCATCAGATAACTTCCTTGGTGGGCAAGGGTATTGCGGTCTAAACGCTCATAATTATCGCGTGCGGTATGGTAGTCATAATGGTCGTCAATAAAGGCGAAATTGAGGCCTTCTATGTCCATATCTTCCCGGAAGACGGTAAGGTCGGTATCATTCGGGAGCATTTTGTAAACACTATAGACCAAGGAATTGGCCGCAGGATATTTCGGGTTTGCCTTTATAAATTCATCAATGACCCTCGCATTGCCTCTATTGGTTTCCAGTAGCATATAGGACGGCCCTCCGCTGCCCCGGGCCTCAAAATTTAAAACCAATCCTATTTCCCCTACCCATGGATGATTGTTTACAAATAGATCTGCCCCGTTAAGTCCTAGTTCCTCAGCATCGGAAATTAGGATAATGATATCGTTTTTGGGAGGGCTGTTTTGCTTTAGAAAAGCTCGCACGCCTTCCAGTATGGTAGCCACCCCACTAGCGGCATCGCTGGCGCCCAAAGATGAATGGGGATTACTGTCGTAATGTGAAAGTAAAAGAAGGGCCTTTCCCTTTTCACTGCCCTTTATCCGGGCCAATATATTGGTAGCACTGCTAAAATTGCCCCAGTCCCCTGCGGTATATCCTTGTTGGGTTGTGGTTTCCAATCCCAGCTTGGTCAGTTCCGAAATAATATAATCCCTAACCTCTGAATGCGCCGGGAAACCCACGGCATGTGGCTTTTCGGACATGTTTTTCACATGTACCAGTGCTCTATCCGTTGAAAATGAAATATTCTCAAGATTGGCATCCGGAGTGTAGCTTGGCATAGAGGCTTCAAAGCTCCAATAAATGGCAAGCAAAAGTAGTAGAAGGGTTATGGGAGAAGAATATCGCTTCATAATATGTCGTAAAAACTTAAAAGTAAGAAATTATCCCTGTATTACATGATGGACTGTGCTATAACCAATGAATTATGATTTTAAAAAGGTTGTGATATTGAATTATATGCAACAATTTTAAGGGATATTTATCAATACAACTGATTAAATATTAAATAGTTGTGTAATTCTTTAAAAAAGACTATCTTACAAATTAACCTAAAAATAAACGATATGGGAATAAAAAGTTTTCAGGGAGTTCGCAGGGTCGTAAAAAAGGAATTTGATGCTCCCATTTTAGTAGAGGACTATATGACAAAAAAGCTGGTCACCTTTAGTCCTGATCAATCTATTTTAACGGTTATGGAACATTTGGCCAAATACCATATCTCTGGGGGTCCTGTATTGGATAACAACGGATTTTTGGTGGGTATCATCTCGGAAGCGGATTGTATGAAACAGATTTCGGAAAGCCGCTATTTTAACCAGCCTATATTGGACAAGAGTGTAGAGCGATTTATGACAAAGGAGGTAGAGACCATACCTCACGATATGTCCATTTTTGATGCTGCCGGTATTTTCGACAAGCATAAAAGAAGAAGATTGCCAGTTATGAAAAACGGCATATTGGTGGGGCAGATAAGTCGCAAGGATATTGTAATAGCAGCCCTTAAATTAAGCGGACATAACTGGAAATAGGAAGCTGTTTCGTTTCCTGTGGATGCTTATGGCTTTCATAAGATTGAATGCAATGTATTTTTATGCCCTTGTTCTATATTGAAAAATAGTTCAGGGGCATTTACTTTTGGGCTATTCCCTCTTCACTATCATATAATAATCATTATCCAACGGAAGATATCCCAGATCGTATACGAAAAAATAGGTAGTTCCCTTTTTGGTCGTATATAAATTGGTGATATACTCAAAATCGAAACCCTTGTCCATTAATCTTGTCTTGGTTGTTTTGGTTTTGCCGTCGGTTAGGCGATAGCTATCCAGGATTCTGTAGTTCTTGCGCAGGCGGTTATTGATGTTCCTGACCAGGTTTTTACTGTCTTTGTTCAGCTTATTATTATAGGCATTCCTACAATAGTCCGAGCAGAATTTCTTGTCTATCCTGCCCAAAATTTTAACCCCACATTCCAAGCATTTTTTTTCCATTGCTGTTTCAGTTGTCTTGTTCTATAAGTTCCAATCGTTTTACCACGTAACCCATGGGCAATAAGGTACCTGGTGAAAGTACGGCATTAGCTCCTATTTTAGAATGGTCGCCGATCAAGGCGCCGAATTTTAAGGTTCCAATATTGGTTCTCACACCGTTTACTTGAGCCCATATGGTCTTGTCCGATCTTTCGTTATAGTGGTTGGCAACCAGGGCTCCCGCCTCAAAATTTACATGCCCACCTATAATGCTATTTCCTATAAAATTAAAGTGGGCCATGGCGGAATTGTTGCCAATTATACTGGATTTGACCTCGACACCTGGGCCTATCCGTACTTCTTGGTCCAAAAAAACCCCATCGCGGAGATAGGCGTGGCTCGCAATAAAACAGTTTTCGGAAATGATGAGGGGCTCTTTTAACACTGCCCCATTTTCTATAATTGCGGTTTTATGGATGGCAATATTGCCCGTAACGGTATAATTGTCAGAATCCAGTTGGACGATCTTCTTGGATATTATGGATGATAGGGACTGGGTAATCTCCCATGGTGACATTCCTTTCTGCTTGGGAAAAAGGGTGTAAAAATGTGCTATGTATGTATCTATAGCAGTCATTTTTGGTATAGTTCAATAGGTAAATTGTCCGGGTCAAAGATGAAGGTGAACTTTTTTTGGGTATACTCGTCAACGCGTATAGGTTCTGCCTTAATGCCCTTTTCTGATAATTCCAATAGCTGGGAAGCCAATTCGTCTACCTCAAAGGCCAGGTGCCTTAGACCGGTTGCTTCAGGCATGGTAGATCTGGGCGGAGGTTTGGGAAAGGAGAATAGTTCAATGATATAATTTCCGTTCAATGCCAAATCCAGTTTGTAGGAGTCCCGTTCTTCCCTATAGGTCTCGTGTAAAGGTTCCAGGCCTAAATCTTCCACATAGAACTTTTTGGATTTTTTATAGTTTGAACATATGATGGCAATATGGTGTACTTTATTTAGGGTCATTTTTTATAGTTAAAGGCAACCTCCTCTTTGGAGCCATTTTTCTGTTCAAGTACAACATAGATATTGATTTCGGAGTCATTGATTTTTTCGAAGGTAAAATCATCAAAATAGACCTTATTGCCTTCTATTTTTACCAATTTAAAGTCTACCGTCTTGTCCTTTTCCTCCCAACCTGTCAAGTTGCCATTAAAGTGCTTCAGTCTAAGGATAAGGGATTCCTCTTCCTGCCTAATGTGCCCAACCTCATACAAGGCCACTTTGTCATCCACGACCAACTTAAACACGAACATCATGGAGTCGCCCAGCGGGGGACTCCAAATTTCTTCGGTTATTCCGCCAAAGGCTTCTCCTTTCCAATGGCCTGCTATCCATGAAACATCGGATAAGGTGGCATTGGGGGAGGGATTGCCGTCCGTATAGGAAATGGTGTTCTGACCAAAAGATGGCAAATACGCGGTAAGCAAGAGTATTAAGGTCCACTTCATGTGTAAATTGGTTTAGGAACCAATAAGATACAAATTATCCGTTTACAAACGATTAGTTTTTTACGCTGGTTTAGGTTATTTGAATGTTGTATTTCTTTAATAAGCCCAAAACACCTTCCTTGGAGAATTTGGCTTTGGCAATTTTGTTCTTTTCGGGATCCATGGTAAAGTTGAAGGCTGTACGGAAATCGGCTTTTTCCAAGTTGCAATTTTCGAAGAGGGCACTTTCAAGATTACAACAGTCGAATATTGTTTCGGTTAAGTCGGTTTCCGCAAAATCCACCGAAATCATTTTACAATTGTCAAAGATGGTATTCTTTAGTTTTAATTTATAAAAAGAAGATAGGTTTAGGGTACATTCAAAGAAGTTGAAGGAGAGTAGAAAATCATTGCAATGATCAAAGTGGATTCCTAAAAGTTTACACCCTTTAAAATCCGTTTCCTTAAAGGTGGTATTTTTTAGGTTTACATTGCTTAAATCACAATCGGTAAAAACGCATTCCATAAATGCGATGTTGGATATGTCCGCTTTGGAAAAGGTACAGGAGTCAAAAATGCAGTTCTCATATTCTCCTTTGGATAGTCTATGGGAGGTAAAATCGATTCCCTTAAAGGTCTGGTCCGTAATAAATGGGGTATTCATCTTATTTTTCTAATTTTTGGCAATTTAATATCCACCATTGGAAGGATAGGCCAAGGAGAGGATTATTATTGGCACAGGAACAGCCTGCTACTTCCTTTGAAATAGGTTCCTCCTTGGATTTCTTATTAAATGGAAACTACAAACAACTGTAATAATAGCGCTATGATGGCCGGGAGGGCTTGGACAACAAATATCTTTTTGCTTGCAGACCAGGCACCGTATACACCTGCAATGGCTACACAGCTTAGAAAGAAAATGGCAACGTTGGTACTCCAAACCGGGTCTTTGATGAAAAATGTCCATATGAGCCCGGCGGCCAGAAATCCGTTGTACAGTCCTTGGTTGGCAGCCAGACCCTTTGTGGGTTTAAACATGTTTTCAGGGAGTGCTTTTCTAAAGGTTTTTTTGCCCAAGGTTTCCCAGGCAAACATTTCCATATATAAAATATAAAGGTGCTCCAAGGCTATGATGCCTATAAGAATGTTTAATACGATCTCCATATTTCAATTTTTGTAAGGATTATTTATTCCTAAATATAAGGGATTCCATTGATTAATTGTTGTTATAGGGCATTGTATTGATCGGAGGTTTAGGAACCATTGGAGAGGGAACTATATATAAGTTCAAACGACTACAAACGATTACAAACGAAATTAAATACTTGTTAACCGAATAACGCTTAGAGGGGTTACTAAGTTTGTTCCATCAAAAATCATTAATTGTTTAACCATTCCCGGAGTGGATTCGGGATTTAAAAATTATGTATTATGAACGCACTTAGAAACAAAGTACAGTTGATCGGAAACTTGGGTAACGATCCAGAAATTATTAACCTGGACGGCGGTGGAAAATTGGCTAAATTCGCCATTGCTACCAATGAAACGTACAAAAATGCCAAGGGAGAAAAAGTAACGGATACCCAATGGCACAATATTGTGGCCTGGGGAAAGACAGCGGCAATTGTGGAAAATTATCTCAATAAGGGCAAGGAAGTTGCCGTTGAAGGAAAATTGACCACTCGGTCCTATGAGACCAAAGAAGGGGAAAAAAGGTATATCACCGAAATTCGATGTAATGAACTCCTGATGTTGGGGAAATAGACAGCTGTGCCTACCAGAAAGTCTGTTCCGGATATATAAGAAGCAAGCTGATGGCTTTTTTCAAAGGGCTGTTGGGTTGCTTCTTTTGCTTTTTTGGGAAGGTATTTCCTTGCAATTACTTTTTTCGCGCTTAATTAGTATAAAGTTGCTAATTAACAATGGTCATTTCGATCGACCGGAGGAAAGAGAAATCACAGAAGTAACTGGAATTAAATATTACAGTGGATGTAATATCAAATCCCTCCGTAACTGCCTGATAGGCTTATCCAATGGAAGGAGTCCTTGTTATCGTCATTGCTTGTCTATTTTGGTTTTAGTCTATGTCGTCATCGGTACCTTAAGAGACAAATTCCATAAGCTCCCCAATAATTAATCAATTTTATAAGGATATAGCTTTCTGTTCTTGCTAAAAGCTTAGGAAACTGGAATTTTAAAAGTTACTTGTGCGACTTCTCGTCGTCCTGGAAAAGGACTCTGTCGAAGTGACAAAAAGTCCTCCCCCTAACCCCCTCCAAAGGAGGGGGGGAAATTCCAGATCAAATGTATATTTGCCATATTCTAACAAATTCCCTCCCCTTGGGGGAGGGTTAGGGAGGGTTCCAAGGGAAGGAGTCCTTGTTATCGTCATTGCTTGTCTATTTTGGTTTTAGTCTATGTCGTCATCGGTACCTTAAGAGACAAATTCCATAAGCTCCCCAATAATTAATCAATTTTATAAGGATATAACTTTCTGTTCTTGCTAAAAGCTAAGGAAACTGGAATTTTAAAAGTTCCTTGTGCTACTTCTCGTCGTCCTGGAAAAGGGCTCAGGTCGAAGTGACAAAAAGTCCTCCCCCTAACCCCCTCCAAAGGAGGGGGGGAAATTCCAGCTCAAATGTATATTTGCCATATTCTAACAAATTCCCTCCCCTTGGGGGAGGGTTAGGGAGGGGTCCAAGGGAAGGAGTCCTTGTTATCGTCATTGCTTGTCTATTTTGGTTTTAGTCTATGTCGTCATCGGTACCTTAAGAGACAAATTCCATAAGCTCCCCAATAATTAATCAATTTTATAAGGATATAGCTTTCTGTTCTTGCTAAAAGCTTAGGAAACTGGAATTTTAAAAGTTCCTTGTGCGACTTCTCAATCGCCCCAAAAAAGGGCTCATGTCGAAGTGACTGCCAATGTCATTTCGACCTAATGGGAGAAACGTAAGGTTCACGAATACCCTTAGATAGAGTTGACATGAGCTAAATCACACAAGTTGCTCTAATTTTGATGGACAAGTCTTCAAAAAGGAAGATTTTGGATTAGTGTACAGTTCGCTATTCTACATTTGTATGAACGTGCCGCACCTATCAGAAGAAAATTAAATAGGCAATTGCGGCAATGTTAACGTGAATAAAAGTTTATGCCACCTTTTTCATCAGATCAAAACACGGACAGCGATTGCACCTTTTGGATTCCGACTTTTTATACTTTTCACAGCATTTGGTTTTACAGCCATTTGGTACCATTTCCTTTAAAGCCGCTTTTAACTCCTTTTTTAAGGCTTTTTGCAGCTTTTTTTCGGTTTTCCTGTGCTGTTTCTTTTTTTTACCCACTCTAGATCGGAATAAGAATCTGGGCAAAAGTATTTATTTTAATTAAATCTAAATAAGATTAAATGTTAAATTTAGTTGAGGGGTCAATATTTTTAAAGCAGTAGGTTTTTTGAATTGCCCCGCCGAAAAGGCGGGGTTTCATGTTTTATATCCTAAGGTCCCTGCTAGTCTGTGAAAGTACACTTCCCTCGTTTATTGAGGTGGAATGGCTGCACTATTGGCAGTAATCTGCTGTATGTCACGATCAAACAAATACAGGCCGCCTTTGTCGTTCCCGATAAGATTTATCTTGTCCAAAATATTTCGTGCCAAGGCCTCCTCCTCAATTTGTTCGGCTACATACCATTGAAGAAAATTATGGGTAGCATAGTCCTTTTCCTGTAGGGTTACATGTACCAGTTCATTAATGCTATTGGAAACAAAAATTTCATGGTCCAATAGCTCGTGGAACATTTTTTGGAAACTACCAAAGTCGGTTTTAGGTGCTTTAAGTGAAGAAACAAATGCGTGCCCACCCCTTTCATTGATGTATTTTACCAGCTTAAGCATGTGCAAACGTTCCTCATCCGATTGGTTGTACATAAATTGGGCAATACCCTCCAGCCCTTTGCCTTCGGCCCATGAGGCCATGGATAAATATACTTGTGAAGATTCGGCCTCTATACGGACCTGTTCGTTCAATGCTTTTTCTAGTTTTTCGGATAACATATCTTTGAATTTTAACTAAAGTTACAAATAAAAGGTACTTTGTGCCAGTTCTGTGGCTAAGATTGGGAGTTATTTGTGCAAGGCCAATTGAATCCTTTTTCTGGGAATATCAACTTCCAAGACCTTTACAATGATTTGCTGGTGTAAACTAACATGTTCGTTCACATCTTTCACAAAACTATCGGATAGGTTGGAGATATGGATCAGTCCACTTTCCTTGATTCCTACGTCTACAAAACAGCCAAAATTGGTAATGTTGTTCACTATTCCCGGTAATAATTGCCCCTCTTTTAAGTCGGAAATGGTTCTGATGTTTTGGTTAAAGGTAAATACCTTTGCTTTTTCCCTAACGTCCAGCCCAGGTTTCTCAAGCTCCTTTATTATATCCTGAAGGGTGGGCAATCCTACATTTTCCGTACAGTATTTATTAAGATCGATCTTTTTGAGGACTTCCTTGTTACCTATTATTTCGGAAAGGGCCACTCCCTGGTCTTTTAGCATTTTTTGGACAAGGGAATAGCGCTCTGGATGCACTGCTGAATCATCCAAAGGATTTTTAGCTTGCTTGATCCGTAAAAATGCAGCTCCTTGCTCAAAGGCCTTTTCTCCCAAACGGGGTACTTTTTTTATTTCGCTCCTACTGGTAAAGGCGCCATTTTCGTTCCTATAGGCCACAATGTTTTCCGCCAGTTTGGGACCAATTCCCGAAACATAGCTCAATAGGGGGACGCTGGCCGTATTAATGTTTACACCTACGGTATTTACACAACTTTCCACCACTGTGTCCAGCGAATTTTTCAATTGATTCTGGTCCACATCATGCTGATATTGTCCCACCCCTATAGATTTGGCATCTATTTTTACCAACTCGGCCAGCGGATCTGCCAGGCGCCTTCCAATGGATACGGCTCCCCTAACGGTAACGTCGTAATTGGGAAATTCCTCCCTGGCAATTTTTGAAGCGGAGTAAATGGAGGCTCCGGCCTCGCTAACTACAAATACCTCAATATTATTTTTGAATTGGATCCGTTTTATTAATTGCTCCGTTTCCCTAGAGGCGGTACCATTTCCTATGGCGATGGCTTCAATCTTATAGGCATCCGCCAAACTGCTGATTTTTTTTATGGCCCCCGTACTGTCATTTTGCGGTGCATGGGGGTAAATGGTCTCATTGTGCTCCAAATCGCCTTGAGCGCTAAGGCAAACTACTTTACAGCCCGTTCTGAAGCCAGGATCTATGGCTAAAATTCTTTTTTCCCCCAAAGGCGATCCCAGCAATAGTTGTTTGAGGTTTTTGGAAAAAACCTGAATGGCAGACTCATCTGCTTTTTCCTTGGCAGATTTTAGGATTTCATTGGAAAGGGAAGGGAATAGCAATCGTTTATAGGCATCCTGTATGGCCAATTGGAGATGGGGGGCGGTGGCATTATTGTTTTTGATGACCCTATACTCCATATTGGAGATGGCCTTCTCATCGTCAATTTCAATCTTAACACGGATAAAACCTTCATTTTCTGCTCGCAGGATAGCTAGGAGTCGGTGCGATGGACATCGATTCAGGGGTTCGCTCCATTCAAAATAATCCCTAAATTTTTGGGCCTTGTCATCCTCCTTTTTACTGGCAACGACCTTGGTGGAAATCAGGGCGAATTTTTCCAATTGGTTCCTGATCTGATTTCTTAAATCGCTGCGCTCATTGATCCATTCCGAAATTATATGCCGGGCTCCCTCCAGGGCATCGTCTTCGTTGGGCACGGCATCATTGATGTATTTGGAGGCTTCAAAATCGATTTCATCGGTCCGTTGGGCCAATATAATTTTTGCCAAGGGCTCCAAGCCATTTTTTTTAGCGGTTTCTGCCTTGGTTTTGCGCTTTTTCTTGAAGGGTAGGTATAGATCTTCCAAAGTGGTAAGATCTTCTGCCTCATTTATTTTTTTGGCCAATTCGGGACTTAATTCTTCCTGTTCCTCTATGGCTTTAAGGATGGCCGACTTCCGTTTTTCCAAGGCTTCAAACTGCGATTTGAACTGTACAATGGCGCCAATTTGTACCTCGTCCAAATTTCCGGTTCGTTCCTTTCGGTATCGGGAAATAAAGGGTACGGTACAATCCTCATTTAAAAGGGCTACCGTATTTTCTATGCCTTTTAATGGGAGTTGGGTGTTTTTTGAAATGTAGGATATAAGATTCATGGGGACTATGCTTTAGATAAGGTCTCGACTCCGCTGGACCTGACATTGATATTCAATATAATTATTTCATTACAAAAGCGACATGGTTTAAAAGGAATTGTTGACCCTCGTAAACAAGTGGGCAAGGTCCAGGTCTATGAGGTCGAGCGGAGCCGAGGTCTAATTGATAGTCTCCCCGTTGTTAACTCCATCTTCATCCGGATTGACAAATACCAATTTGCCATCGGTGTTTTCCGTCATCAGGATCATGCCCTCACTTTCCACTCCACGTAAGGCCCTGGGGGCCAAGTTTACCAAAACGGTTACTTTTTTGCCTACGATATCGGCCGGTGAAAAACTTTCCGCAATTCCAGATACTATGGTTCTGATATCCAGGCCTGTATCCACTTTTAAAACCAAAAGTTTTTTTGCTTTCGGCATTTTTTCGGCTTCAATAATGGTGCCTACGCGCATATCCAACTTTGAAAAATCATCAAAGGTTATGGTTTCTTTTTGTGGGGCTACTTCTTTGTTCATGTTTTCGTTTTCTTTTTTGGTCGCTTCCAGTTTGTCCAATTGCGCCTGTATGGTTTCGTCCTCAACTTTGCTGAACAATAACTCGGCTATATTTATCTGATGTTCTGCCGGGAGCAATACTTCCTTTTCCGATATGTCTTTCCATTCAAGCGAGCCTTCGGTTGAACTTTGGGAAATATTGAGGATTTGTTTCAGTTTAGCAGCGGTAAAAGGCAGAAAAGGTTCGCTCAATACAGCCAAGGCCGAGGCTATTTGAAGGGCGACGAACATAATCGTCTTAACCCTTTCCTCATCCTGTTTAATTACTTTCCATGGCTCTTCATCGGCCAAATATTTATTGCCGAGTCGCGCTAAATTCATAACTTCCTGTCCCGCCTCACGGAAACGGTATCTTTCTATGGAACTGGAAATGATTCCGGGATACTTTTTCAGCTCGGACAGTGTTTCCTTATCAACTTGGCCGTATGCACCCGGGGAGGGAACAATTCCATTGTAATATTTGTTGGTAAGCACTACAACCCGATTGATGAAGTTCCCGTAAATGGCCACCAGTTCATTGTTGTTTCTCGCCTGAAAATCCTTCCAGGTAAAATCGTTGTCCTTGGTTTCTGGCGCATTGGCGGTCAGGGTATATCTAAGTACATCCTGCATATTGGGAAATTCCTCCAAATACTCATGTAGCCAAACGGCCCAATTCTTGGAGGTTGATAATTTGTTGCCTTCCAAATTTAAAAATTCGTTGGCTGGGACATTTTCCGGTAAAATAAAATCGCCATGTGCCTTTAGCATACTCGGGAATATAATACAGTGGAATACAATATTATCTTTGCCTATAAAATGTACCATTTTGGTATCCTTGGCCTTCCAATAAGGTTCCCAGTCCTTACCTTCCCTTGCGGCCCATTCCTTGGTAGAGGAGATATAACCTATAGGGGCATCGAACCAAACATACAATACTTTGCCTTCCCCCCCTTCTACCGGTACCGGAATTCCCCAGTCCAGATCGCGGGTTACTGCCCTAGGCTTTAGTCCGTCATCGATCCATGATTTGCATTGTCCATATACATTGGGTTTCCAGTCATTTTTATGGCCTTCCAGAATCCAAGTTTTTAAAAAATCTTCGTAACGGTCCAATGGTAGGAACCAGTGCTTGGTTTCTTTTAGGGAGGGTACTGCCCCTGAAATGGTCGACTTAGGATTTATAAGGTCAGTGGCATTTAATGTGGAGCCACAATTTTCGCATTGATCCCCATAAGCCTCTTCATGGCCACATTTAGGGCAAGTGCCAATTACAAATCTATCGGCCAAAAACTGTTTTGCCTCTTCGTCGTATAATTGTTCGGTGGTTTCCTCGATAAAATCTCCTTGTTCATATAATTTCACAAAGAAATCGGAGGCCGTTTTATGGTGAACTTCCGCAGATGTTCGTGAATAGTTGTTAAAGGTAATTCCAAAATCCTGAAAGGATTGCTTAATAATGCCGTGGTATTTGTCTATTATGTTTTGGGGGCTTACACCCTCTTTTTTGGCTTTCATGGAAATGGCCACCCCGTGTTCGTCGCTTCCACAAACGAAAGCCACATCATTTCCATTTAATCTCAAATATCTGGCATAGATATCCGCGGGCACATAAACCCCTGCCAAATGACCTATATGTATAGGCCCATTGGTATATGGTAGAGCTGCGGTTATGGTATATCTGGCTGGATTCTGAAGGTTCTGCGACATTATTTGTGGATTAGGCTGCAAAAATAAAGATTTTTACTTGCAGCTGGCATATTCCTTCAAAAAATAAGCCCTCGTTACCCTGAAAAGAATTCAGAATTTACGAAGGCCTTCTTGCATAGTAAGTAGGGGTGTCTTTAAGCTACCATTATGGATTTACTAAGTTTTTGATCCTGGACCTGTATTCTGTATATGTACTTCCCTGAAGCCAAATAGGTCGAAAGTCGCTCCCTCACATTGATCTCAACAGAACCTTCGAACATTATTTCGTTAAATACCGATCCTAAATATTGGCCCATAATGTTGAACAATTGGATGTCTACATGTGCGCTAAAGGGCATTTCCAGATAAATGTGTGGAGTGGAATCAGTAGGGTAAAAAGGTTTGTGCACAATGGCATTTATCAACTCCTGGCTTGGATTTTCCTCTATGGGGTCTGTTGGAGTTGGGGGAGTGGGGTCTCCGTCGCTATAAACGATATCGGGGAAATCTACTCCGCTACAGTTAAAGCCCAGGTTTACCGGGGTATATGTATATCCGTCCATTATGTGTTGTTCCACTAGGGGAATATCCACACAAAGCCATTCTGCCAGTACGGTTGCGTAGAGGTTTCTGAAATCCATAGTGTATTCCAGGTTGCCCCTACTATTGGGCTCGTCCAAGGCGGGATGGTCGCCCACAAAAGCACTACCGTTTAACCCAGAGCCAAAAAATAGGGTGGGGGCGGCTTTTCCATGGTCGGTTCCATTGGACCCATTTTCGAAAATCCTTCTACCAAATTCGGAAAAAGTCATGCTCAATACTTTGTCGTCCTGCTGTGTAAAGGCAAGGTCATCATAGAAGTTGTCAACGGCAATGGACAGTTGCGTCATTAAGCGTTCGTGTACCAAGGGTTGATTTCCATGGGTGTCAAAACCTCCCATACTGATCATGTAGACCTTGGTGCCAAGGTTACCTTTGATCAATCTGGCCAGTAATGCCAATTGTCTGGCAAAACCATTGTCTTGATATTCAATTTGGTTTGAGCCGCGCATATAGGCTTCGTGTATGGTGCCAGCGTATTCATTGGTTACGTTGGATACACCTCTAAGAAATTTAATCTGATCGCTGTACATGCAATTGTCAAAGAGGGAATCCTCTACGGAATATTGCAGTCCAGTTTCCGCAATTTGTTCCAACTGATCTATATTGTTGGTTACAAAGGCGTAATTGGTCTCTTCTCCTTCAAAAACCAAACTTCCGTAGTTTCCAACTTGGATAGCAGCAGGACCCTCTGGTCGGCTACCGGGAAAATCCGATAAATAATCCGGATATAGATGTTCAAAATGTCTTCCCATCCAACCGGTATCCCTTCCACTGAAACCAGTAGTGCTTAGGTCGGTATTGGCAAAAATATCGGAACCTGTAAAGTGGGACAGGCTTTGGCCTTCATAACCTACACCATGTACCGCTTTAAACTGACCTTCGCCCCACATGGGTTCCAAAGATTTCATATAGGTTGGTACCCCAAATTCATCTGTTAATCTCAGTATTTTACTCTCCGGAAGGTAAATATTGGGCCGTGCATTGGCATAGATGTCATATTGTTCAATGGGGATGATGGTACTAAGTCCATCATTTCCGCCCGACAAACGAATTAAAATTAAAATATTATCGGTTTCCGCCATGGCTATAGCCGAGGTCAGGGGTGATGGGGCCGATGCTGTTAGATAGTTGCTCCCCAGCATCATGGATCCGGAACCGGCAATACCAAGGGCTTGAAGAAAGGAACGTCGACTCCAGGTCTTATGTTCCAAATCGTGACCATCATGGTCTTTGCCTTTATGGGGTGATTTATGATGAGTATCGCACATAATGGTCGGTTTTATTTAAGTTGAAATTCGGGTTGTCTTGTAAGGTGTCTCAACAATAGATAAACTTGAAGAGGTACTGATGGGTAAAAGCTCAATACCCAGGTTGAATTCCCGCCCGGGTAAAAATCCGGACTGTAATATTCTTCTGGGACGTCTTCTATGAGAAAGGCAGACATCGCATTGTCAAAGTCCTGTTGGGTAAACATTCCTTTGGGCGTAATTTTATCTATAATAGCCTGTACAACGATCTCTGGGTTACTGGTATTGCTATTAGCGGGTCCAACGGCGTCCATGGCGAATGTTGTAAATTGGTCAGGGTTGTCCTGGTAAAAACCATCCATTATAGTCTCCATGGTAAGCCAACGTCCAATCATAAAATTGGTATTGATCCAATCCCTGTTTCGCTGCCATCCCGCAACATCAAAAGGATCAAATAAATCTTGCCCCAACATTCCACTATAGTTTATGGCACTGCCAAGGGTAGTATCGTTATAGGCAAAGCCAGTTTCTTTAATGGTATTCAGGTATAGATCGAACGGACTTTTAATAATAACACCTATGGCTTCATCGTCAAAAAAGTGTTGACTTTTAAAAAGCTGGCTTAAGACTGGTGCCAATTCAAAATTATTGCTGATAAAGGTTGCGGTTAGACCATCAATAATGGTCTTTGCATTATTGGCTTCATCCGTAGAATCCGGGTGTACAAAAAACTCGTATAATTTTTTACAGATGAAATAGCCTATTTCGTTGGCCCTTTCTTCAAAAAGAATGTCTATAACGTCATTATACCCCCAATTGCCCGTACGGCCAAAAATAGTTTTGCTCTCTGAATTAAATTTGGAAGCATCAAACGTTACCTGCTCACAGCCTAGTTCCCCTCTTTCCACGTATCCGGAAAGGGCTTTGGCAGTTTCAACTATATCCTGTTCGGTATATCCATTTCCCTCGCCCAAGGTAAATAGTTCATAAAGTTCCCGGGCATAATTTTCGTTGGGGTTACTACCATTGTTATACACGCCATCCAAATAATAGAGCATGGCACTGGTAAGGCCAATTTCACTGACAAAGGTCTTAAAATTGCCAATAGCGTTGCGCTGAAGGCAGTTGATATAATGGTAGAGGAATGAGTTGCAATTGTAAACGTCCAGTTCAGTTACGAAATGATTGCTCCAAAAAAAACTAAGACGGTCCCGAAGGTTGTTTTCTAGTAAGTCATTGGTATAGGCCAACTTAAATTCTTCCTGTTGAGACCTTATCATTTGGCCTCTCGCGTCATCATCTTCAGGATAATTGCTATTGTTCCAGTCTGCCCAGATGGGGGCAGCCAATGGGGGCATGTTCTGCGCTTCGGAAATGAGAGAATTAACCAAAGTACCGGCAGTTTGGCCAATAGCTTGATTAATGGTCTGGACGGAGGCGCTAAAACCCAATCTTCTATATAGATGTTGAGCCCTTTGTCCATCCAATGGGGTGGTATAGGGGGCCAAACTAGAAGTATTACAGTTTATGAAAAATTCCATAATTTATTCCGCATTTGATAGGTTACTAGTAAGGGGTCATTGCATAACGCAAATTCTAATAAGAAATTATGGCTCTTACGAAATTTTCGTTATACTGCATAACAAATTACGTGGTTTATGGAAATTTGGACGACAGTATGTTAGGTTTTTCGACAAAATGCACGTTTTTTGATAAATAGAATTGAAATGTTATGGCAAAGCATAATGAATTGGGAAAAGAGGGAGAGCAATTGGCGGTCGACTATCTAACAGAAAATGGATATAAGGTAGTTCATAGAAATTATAGGTATTTGAAAGCAGAGATAGATATAATTGCAAGAAAAGGTGATATTTT
Organism: Arenibacter flavimaris; assembly: GCF_030291335.1. Classification (NCBI taxonomy): domain Bacteria; kingdom Pseudomonadati; phylum Bacteroidota; class Flavobacteriia; order Flavobacteriales; family Flavobacteriaceae; genus Arenibacter; species Arenibacter flavimaris. The sequence goes on along the minus strand of NZ_JASWIM010000033.1, from coordinate 22,127 downwards.
GGCCATTGTGGAAGTAAAATCGCGGAGTTCCGATTATATACAACCCATTGCCGACACGGTTACAGAAAAGAAAATTAAACTCTTGGTCATGGCTGCCGATCATTATATTATTAGCAAGGATCTTGAAGTGGAGGCTAGGTTCGATATTATTACCATATGTAAAAATGGGACAAAATTTAATATTGAGCACTTGGAAAATGCGTTTTATCACTTTTAATTATTTGTTTTATTTGTAACAATTTGTTATTTTTACCAAAAGTTTAAGGAAATGAAGACTATTTCATCGGTCGTGGAAGACTACATTAAAAAGAAACCTTTTTTGCAAAGTGCTTTGGCGCAGGGTATTATAAACTTAACATCGCTTTCCAGGATAGTAAAACCTGAAATAGAAGGTGAGTTGGGCAAGGATATTCGCAATGGCGCTATTGTAATGGCCTTAAAACGTCTTTCCGATGATTTGGAGTTTCGAGCTACCCATAAAATTATCAAAGTTTTAAAAAATATAGGAGAAATTACGGTAAGGTCATCATTGACCGATTTTACCTTTTTGGTATCCGAATCCATCTTGGAAAATCAGACTGTTTTGTTAAATGAGGTAAATAGGAATAAGGATGTTTTCTATACCTCCTCAAGAGGGGTCAACGAACTCAATATTGTCGTCAGCAATATTTTGGATGAGGCTGTGGAAGAATTATTCAAGAATGAGAAATGTACCCAGAAGGCCGAAAACCTCTCTTCCATTACCGTAAAATTACCAGCGGAAAACGTTTCCGTACCCGGTATCTATTACTTTATTTTTCAACGCTTGGCCTGGGAGGGAATTGTTTTATATGAAGTAATTTCCACAACCAATGAATTTACTATTATTGTGAATGATGAACAGGTAGATGTGGCCTTTAAAACCATTAAGGACCTTAAAACCTTGTAAGGCATCCATGTGGCAATTGGTTAATGGAAGAATGTTTCAATGTGTAAATGTGATAATATAAAAACGTATTGTCTCCAATTGCAGAGTGTTAATTATTCCCTTTTAAGAATTTCACAACCTCTTGGTAATCATCCGGATTGGCAACGATGCGCTTTTCATTGTCCAGAATGTAATAAGTAGGGGTCTGGTGAATATCGTAAATTTCCACATACGGACTTTCCCATTTCCCCAATGCAATGCCATGTATAAAGGCAGGCAGTTTGGCCGATTCCTTTTTCCATGTTAGATCGTCATCCTCCAGGCCAATAGCAATTACCCTTACTCCCGAAATATCTTTTATTCTTTTATGGAGTTCTGGAAGTTGTCGCAGGCAATGCGAACACGTACTGCTCCAAAATACGATTACATAATTTTTTGACCCGGTGAGATCACTGAGTTTTTTGGTGTTACTGCCCTCTTTCCATGTAATTTCTGGGGCTATAGCTCCCAATCGAAGTCGATTTTGGATTTCTATCTTTTTTAGGAGTTCGGATTTATTGGTTTCGGTTGCCAGAGATTTTAGATAATTATAGTAAATATAATCGGCCACATTGTGTAAATTATCATAGGATGCCTGTGTCCATAGGCTATTGAACAACTCTACCTTGTTTTTGGCGCTAACATTTTCCAAAACGTGGGCCAATTCCTTTACATTCTCTATTATTAACGGCTCTTTTTCCTTAGTGGGAATTTGATGTTGGGGTAGGGCCGTAAATACATAATTTACTACTTTGCCCTTTAAAAATTCGGATCCCAACAGCACGGGATCGTTGAAGTCCAAGGCATCAAAGTAATGATTCTTTTTATGTTTTATATAGGTTTCAGCCTCCTCATAGCCAGAGGGGATATAGGGTCTGTTAGCCGAAATAAAATGTCCGCAGAGCATTCCTTGTGATTGGGTTTCGAATGATTTTTGTACCTCGGCCAACTTCTTGTTGAGGTGTAGAAATAGGTTGCGATCTGTCTTTTGTTCCGAATAAAACTGGGTAATTTGTTGCTCCAGCAAATGGATTTCTTTAAAGTATCTGGTATATAACAGGTTTTCGGTGGAAGCCGTAAAAGACAGGCCCTTTTGTGAGTCAAAGGAGAGTACAATATCTTCTTTGCCATTATAGATAAAATCATAATAGAATTCCTCCTGTGGCACTGCATATACCAGTCTATACATGCCGGCTTGGGCATTTGCCGGAATATTTAAGGAGAAGGCCCCGTTCTTGACCGCTGTGTCCGCTATATAATTCTGATGGTCTGGATTTAGTTTATAGGCAATTAACCATTTGTAATCGTCGGCCGGGGATAAATTGCCTGATACGCTGTGTTGGGCTTCCGAAAATAGTGTGAAACATAGGGTTAATAGAAAAAATGCATTTTTTGGTTTCATCTATTTTTGAGTGTTTTTATGGGACTGTTACCCCGGCTTTAGGGATAAGGGAATCGAAGGGTTGAATGGATTTGTATGCCTTGTCCAAAGAATCTATATGTTCAAAGACCAGTAATAAGCGCAAACCATTTCGGGTCTGCTTTTCCTTTAGTTTTGCCAGCTTGGGATGGGCTTGTACAAATTGTAATACGGCGGTAAAGGAACTGCTTTGGTAAAAATCGGATTGCTGGTCCGCTATAAAATAGCCGATCATTTTGCCCTTCTTCATTACTATCTTTTCCAGACCAATACTGTTGGCTATCCATTTAATACGAACCGAGTTTAACAAATCCTCTGCCTGGGTGGGGAGTTCCCCAAATCTGTCGACCAGTTCTGTTTCATATTTTCGTAAACCTTCCTCATCGGAAACCTGGTTCAGTTCGGTATAGAGATTTAGGCGTTCGGTAATGTTGTTGATGTAATCATCAGGGAAGAGCAATTCAAAATCGGAATCTATCTGGGTTTCTTTGACAAAGATCTTTTGTTTACCGCTAACTTCCTCATATAGTTCCTTGAATTCGTTTTCCTTAAGTTCGTCTATGGCTTCGGCCAATATTTTTTGATAGGCATCAAAGCCTATTTCATTGATAAATCCGCTTTGTTCTCCTCCCAGTAAATCCCCTGCACCCCTAATTTCCAAATCTTTCATGGCAATATTGAAGCCGCTGCCCAGATCTGTAAATTGTTCCAGGGCCTGAATTCTCTTACGGGCATCATTGGTCATTACATCATAGGGTGGGGTAATAAAATAACAGAAAGCCTTTTTGTTGCTTCGGCCTACACGTCCCCTCATTTGATGTAGGTCGCTTAGGCCAAAATTATTGGCATTATTGATAAAAATAGTGTTGGCATTGGTAACGTCCAGACCGCTTTCCACAATGGTCGTAGAAATCAGCACATCGAACTCACCATTCATAAAGGCCAACATAAGGGTTTCCAATTTTTTACCATCCATTTGCCCGTGGCCAATGCCAATTTTGGCATCTGGCACCAGTCTTTGGATCATTCCGGCAACTTCCTTAATATTTTCAATCCTGTTGTGGATAAAGAAGACTTGCCCACCTCGTTGGATTTCGTAGGAAATGGCATCGCGAATAGTCTCTTCGTTAAAGCGGATAACCTCACTTTCTATGGGATATCTATTGGGCGGTGCCGTATTGATGACCGATAGATCCCTTGCGGCCATTAAACTAAATTGAAGCGTTCTTGGGATGGGTGTGGCGGTAAGCGTTAGGACATCTACATTTTCCTTAATGGATTTTAATTTGTCCTTTACCGATACCCCAAATTTTTGTTCCTCATCCACGACCAACAAGCCAAGGTCCTTGAACTTCACGTTTTTGTTGACCAATTGATGGGTGCCAATTATGATATCTACCTTGCCAGCTGCCAGATTTTCCAAGGTCTCTTTTTTCTCCTTGGCGGTCCTAAACCGGTTTACATAATCTACGGTTACCGGCATTTCCTTTAAACGTTCCGAAAAAGTACGGTGGTGCTGAAAGGCCAAAATGGTAGTGGGTACCAATACGGCAACTTGCTTTCCATTGTCCACAGCCTTAAAGGCAGCTCTTATGGCGACTTCCGTTTTTCCAAAACCAACATCCCCGCAAACGAGTCGGTCCATGGGTCTTTCGCTTTCCATGTCTTTCTTGATGTCCTCGGTAGACTTGCTTTGGTCCGGGGTGTCTTCGTAGATAAAGGAAGCTTCCAGTTCGTGTTGTAAGTAGCTGTCCGGGCCATATTGAAACCCTTTTTCCAATCTTCGCTTGGCGTAAAGTTGGATAAGGTCGAAAGCAATTTTTTTAACGCGCGATTTTGCCTTGTCCTTGATTTTTTTCCAAGCCCCGGAACCTAGTTTGTATATTTTTGGTGGAGCACCGTCCTTTCCATTGAATTTCGAAATTTTGTGCAATGAATGGATGCTTACATAAAGAATGTCCCTTTCCCCGTACATTAGCTTTATGGCTTCTTGTTTCTTGCCTTCAACGTCTATTTTTTGAAGGCCTCCAAATTTTCCAATTCCGTGGTCTATATGGGTAACATAGTCCCCAATTTCCAATTTGTTGAGATCCTTTAGGGTAATGGCCTGTTTTTTGGCGTAGCCGTTTTTTAAATGGAATTTTAGATAGCGCTCAAAGATTTGATGGTCTGTATAACATGCAACCTTTAAATTCTGTTCTATAAATCCTTGGTAGAGTGGTAGGACAATGGTTTTGTAATGGACTTCCTTTCCTACTTCATCAAAAATATCATGGAACCTTTTGGCTTGCTGCTCCGTAGCGCAAAACAGGTAATTGGTAAATCCGTTTTTATAATTATCGTTAAGGTTTTCAATCAACAAATCGAACTTTTTGTTAAATGAAGGTTGTGGCTTTGTGTTGAACACGATAGTCTCCGGATCACTTGAAGCTTTTGTGCCTCCATCAATCTCTATCAAACCAAAATCTGTCAACTGTTGTTTTAATAAGTCGGAATTGCAGAACAATTCCTGAGGTTTGGTATGTTGTATTTCTTTGGACAGTTTGGTAAAAGCCTCTTCTGCCTTTTCAAAAAATGAATCCAACCTAGCGTATAGCAAACTAAGGTTCTTGCTAAATATAAGGGTGTTAGGGGATATGTACTTTAGGAAGCTCTCCCGGTTTTCGTCCAGGAACTTGTTTTCCACATTGGGAATAATGGTGATCTTTTTAACCTTTTGTGTAGACAACTGGGTTTCCACATCAAAAGTTCGAATACTCTCTACCTCGTCTCCAAAAAATTCAATTCTATAAGGTTCATCGTGGGAAAAGGAAAATACGTCCATTATGCCACCCCGAACCGAAAATTCTCCGGGTTCCGTTACAAAATCGACCCTTTTAAATTTGTATTCGAACAATACCTCATTTAAAAAGTCTAGTGAAAGGGTGTCCTCCAGTTTAATTTTTAAGGTGTTTTTTTCCAGTTCCTTTCTGGTTACCACTTTTTCAAAAAGCGCATCGGCATAGGTTACGATAATGGCCGGTTTTTTTCTGGAATTGATGCGGTTAAGTACTTCTGCACGTAAAAGTACATTGGCATTGTCCGTTTCCTCAATTTGGTAGGGCCTTCTATAACTTCCGGGGTAAAACAGTACGTCACTGTCACCAATGAGCTGTTCCAGGTCGTTTAAATAATACGCAGCTTCCTCCTTGTCATTTAAGACAAATAGGAACGGTACTTCGGATTTGTGAAATATTTCTGCAATAACAAAGGAGAGGGCAGAACCGTTAAGTCCTTTGATATTTGTTTTAGTTGGGGATGTCGCGGAGGTGCTATTCTGGAAATTGGCAATAAGGGACCTCAGTTTTCCCAATTGGGGAGACTGTGCGAACAGTTGTAACATTGAAGATTTTGTCAACCGTAAATTTTATTGCAAATATAAACCTTGATTATCCTTTTTACAAAAGATGACGGGGAATTAAAATTTGAATATGTTTTAATTCACCAATTCCATAATTTTGGATACCGTTTCCTTATTGTTGACTCCTAGCCCTTCTTGCTGATAGGCCAATTCCCCTTCTTGGTCAAAAACGCTTATGATATTGGAATGTGAAAAATCCATAGGCGATATTTTTTTGTAGTTGACCGCCAATACTGCCGAAAATTCACGGGTATCCGCTTCCGAACCTCTTAGAAACACCCATTTTTCAGAGTCCATTTGATTTTCCTGTGCAAATTCCTTTAAACGCTGTGGCGTATCTGTTTCAGGGTCTATACTGACAAAAACAAGGGTAACCTGGTCTTTTTTATCCTCGGGGATTTGCTCTTCTATACCTCTCATGTCTGCAACCAATCTGGGGCATGCCGTCTGACAAGAGGTGTAGATCATGACCATGACCAATACATCGCCTTTCAGCGACTTCAATTGTATTTCCCCATTGTTCTGATTGGTCCATTTGGAAGGAAGATTATAAATGGACATATCGGAGATTTCACCTTCTTTTTTGGAGTTCAGGGCCAGTAGTTGTAGATCCATTTTACAAACGCCGCATGTACCGGGTTTATCATAGGTCTTGTCTCCCTCACAATGCATGGGACATTGGTATTTTTCCGCTGTTGTTTTGGTTGAATTTTTTGTATTGCACCCTATAAGATGTATTGCCAAAAAGCATATCAATCCAGCATGGAGAATTTTTTTCATTTCCTTAATAAGTTACGTTTTTGTTGTTTTTCCCTTTCGCCTGCACACATCGGAATCCCAAATTGCGTATGGCATAATTGGCCTTTAAACTTCCCCTAAAAGCGTAACGCATGAAGGCGGCATAGTTCATCAAGTCCGATGCTCCTACCGCGGCACTTCCACAAAAAAGATTACTGTCCTTGTCCACATCCTTTCTGGATTCACCGGAAATTAAAACGGAATTAAAGTCCATCGTCCACTCCCATACAAGGCCGTGAAGGTCATAAATACCCCAATAATTTTTAAAGGTGGAGCCTATGGAATTGTTAAATGTTTTTGGAGCTTCGTACCAATCCAGAATAAGTTGATTATAGGATTCCTTTTTACGAGCATCTGGATTGCTTTTATCGGCCATAGCGGCATATTCCCACTCATCAACCGTTGGTAATCTTTTTCCTTGGCATTCACAATATTTTTTGGCGGCGAACCAAGAAACGTTGGTTACCGCTGCATCGGCGGCCAACTGGTTTCCAAAGGAATTATCACTTTCCCAATTCACCAAGTAATTGCCATCTGCAAATAAGCGCTTAACCTTACTTTTTTTCCATTCAGGGTATTCCAGGACAAACTGTAAATACTCCCTGTTGGTTACTGGGTAGATGTCCATCGAAAACGTCTCTACGGTAACGGCTGTTGAATCTACACCATATAGGGGAATATAAGTCCCTCCTTGAACGGTAACCATATTTTCTGATTGGGCGGAAACAATATTTACTGTTATGATACCGATCACTGTAATGGCTACTTTAAAAAAGGGACTTATGTTCATTTTATTGTTATGCAATTATGTTATTTATTTCTTACACTTTTAACCATGGCTGGAGTGACGTCCTTTTTGGAATTGCCCCAACTGTTGTACACATAGGTCAGTACATTGGCAACCTCTTCGTCAGATAAGGTCTGCGCGGTCATAACACTGTTGTATTTTTGTCCGTTCACGGTTATTTCACCTGTTTTTCCGTGCAATACTATATCTATAGCGCGATTAACATCGGCATTTAGGTAATCTGATTTCGCCAAGGGCGGGAAAGCGTTGGCAATACCTTGGCCCTCTGCTTGATGGCAGGCAAAACAGGTTTGCATATAGGTGGCTTTTCCAAACTCCATCTTTTCCTCCATTGATTTGGCGGGAATTTCGGACTCCACAACGCCATTGGTCGATGGCATTTTTTGTATCCCACTACCTTCGGGCAGGTATATTCCATCTTCCAATTCTCCGGAATAGATAGTCTTGTTTTTTTCGCCCTGCACCTTCAACATTCCCAATGCACCTTTATTAAATGCTCTGAAAATGGAATGGTCTACCAGGATAAAGGTTCCTGGAACATCTACTTTAAATTCTACTATAGCGGCCCCACCAGCAGGGATTAAGGTGGTTTGCACATTTTCATTGATCAAATCGCCACCTTCAACATGCACCTTGTCAAAAATCTCACCAATTACATGAAAGGAGGATACTAGATTTGGTCCACCGTTGCCAACGAACAGGCGTACTGTTTCTCCCACGTTGGCTGTAATTGCATTATCCCCGGTCAAGGCGCCCATTTTACCATTGAAAACCACATAGTCTGCGCGTTCATCCACCGCTTTTTGCATATCAAAAGGTTGTAAGCCTCGCTCCCCATTGGCACCTTTGGTATAAAAGTCGCCTTGCATAATGTAATATTCCTTATCCACCAATGGCAATCCACCTTCCGGTTCTACTAAAATTAAACCGTACATTCCGTTGGCAATATGCATACCAACCGGTGCGGTAGCACAGTGATAAACGTACAGCCCAGGATTTAAGGTTTTAAAGGAGAATACTTTCTCGTGTCCAGGGGCTACAAAAGAAGATTCTGCACCGCCTCCAGGGCCCGTAACCGCGTGTAAATCAATATTATGGGGTAATTTATTTTCAGGGTGATTTTTTAAGTGAAATTCAACCTCATCACCAACCCTTGTTCTAATAAAGCTTCCTGGTACGGTACCTCCAAAAGTCCAATATACATATCGAACGCCATTGGTCATTTCTCCTTCCTGTTCCAGGATTTCCATATCTACCTTTAGCAACTTGGCCTTTCTGTCGCCAACAGGGGTTGGTACATGTGGAGGGGATGTTAATTCTGCAATCATTTCACGATTCGCTGGAATATCCGCTGTGCTTTCATAAACTTTCTTTTCCTTTTTTGCACATGAGAGGATCAGGCTTCCAAATCCTACTGCCAATATTAGGGAGAGGAATATTTTTTTTGTCAGTTGTGTGTTCATAAAAATATATTTTGGTTGTACATTCAAATAATAAAGGATATTTTAGTCTTTTATTAAGGCAAAAATAGTTTCGAAACGCTTGCAAAAACATGACAACTGTCATATTTTCTATTTAACTGTAAATTAGGCTAATTTTGAATTGCCATCTTCCTTTTGAGTTACATTATTTTTAGGATCAATCCTTATTTGAAAACAAAATGGGGTTTACGGTCAACATTATCCACCCCCAATTATTGGTATTCCGGTCGGCGTTACTTTTTACAGTTTCCATACCTTGGGAGGCAAGAAGATGCGAATATCCAGCACTGACACCAATTTCTTTTTGGAGTCTATAGCCGTAAACAATATCCAGTTCAGTTCCCAGTTGTTTTTCGCTGTTTGGACTTATTTGTGCTGCAGCCGAGAAGTTGTGGATGGTAAGGTTTATATTGGATTTTTCATTGAGGGTTACCACGGCATTGGCATAAATATCCAATAGTCCTACGTTGTTCGTGTGGTTGCCAACATAAAAATAATCCATGAGTCCGTTAAACTTATGATTGGTACCATAAAGTGGAGAAAAAGCTTTGTTCTCTTGGTTGGAAGCCAATCCGTTGTCGTTGCCGCTCTGTAATTCCATTCCAAGTCCCAATATGGTTTTGGGAGTAACTGCAAAGTTACCCTCCAGGGATAAAAGATATGCGCTTATGTCATTGTAGGCAATATCCTTTCCAAATTGATAATAAAGATTTGAGTTTAATTTCAAATCTTTAGCCTTATAATTTAAATGGGTTCCAAGGGTTTGGCTATACCTGGTTTCGTTGTTGTTGGGATTGGTGTCATCAATAAATTGCAAACCATTGTTTAAGAAAAGAAAGCTTGCGGAGAATTTGTTCCATTCGTTATGTGCCCACAAATATTGTATGCTTTTATAAGTTCCAGGCGTGGTCAAGGTAGTTCCTGTTAAGTTCTCCCCGTTTTGGTTAAATGCAAATCCTAGATCAATTTTTAAATTGGAATTACTATATTCCAAGCGGACCGCATCATGACTTCTGGCCTGCTGGGCCCAACCTACATTACCAAAAATTCGCTGGTCATCAAACATAATTTCCTGCCGACCCACTTTTAGCAGGAAATGGGGGTCCAACTGAATTTTACCCCAAGCTTGATGTATGCCAATCCCATTTTTATCCGAGCTGTTAAGTTGGGGAACATCTCCCCAGATACGTACATCCTGCAGACTTAAGTAGAAGGACAGCCTGTCTGTTTCGTAGTTGGTATTTAGTCTGGTCCGTTGTGAAATAAAGGCGGCTGGGTCTTCATTATCCGGGAATAGGGTTTTAAAACCATGTCTATATTCGAACCTTGGACGTAATTCTGTATCTATGGTCAACTGTGCCTGTAATTGTGAGGATAAAATGATGAACAGAAGAATTTTAAGGGGTTTCTTTAGTGTCATAATTGCTTTGGTTGATTTATTTAGGCAAAATTCAGGTGGTTAACTGAGGTAGAATATGATATTTGTCACCAAAGGCAACTTGGGCCGCTTTAAAAATTATAGGTCCCAATGATAATTGGGACGTTATTACAATCTGAAATTGTCCTATGTAAGTATATAGGTCGATTCGTGGGGATACTTCCCTTATACTTGTTTTAACTTTTCGTGGAATAGGCGATAATTGGGTAGCGATTAAAAATGAAGATAGAAAACAGAAATGTGGAAAATAAAATAAAAATAGAGGTCATAATCCTGTCAATCCCATTTAGTAGTGGATATAGAAGGACGGCCAAATAGATTATGTCTGAACGGATATTAAGTTTTCAATAAAAAATGAACCAAATGAGCATCAGTTTAGTAAAACAGTATATCAGCTTACTTTATAATAAAAGTATTCATTCAATTTTGTTCAATTATAGAGGAGGTATACTTTTAATACCCTTTTTAATCTTAAGTTGTTCCAATAATGACCAATCTGCCCCAAACCTATATAGTAAAACTCGATCGAAGGTTGGGGCTAATGGAAGGGAAAAATAAATACGTTGTTTCTTCCCCATTGGAAAATGCCACGGAATTTGTTCAAAAGGAATACCTAAATGGATCGGAGGTAGAAATACTTCTAAAGTCAGGAGAAGTAAAGATTTTGGATTTTAGATAAGACTAAATGGAAATGCTTAAGAACATCATTGTAAAACCATATAATTACCACATGAAAAATAAAGCTTTAAAAATTGTAACCTTCTGTTTGTTGGTGCTAATCTTTGGATGTAATAAACATGCCAATCATGTTTATCAAGCAGGAAATCTAACTATTGGATTTGATTCGGAGGGAAAAATTACGGATCTGAAAGATTCTAAAAATAATATCCAATATGCTTATACCAATACAGATCCCAAATCCATATTGGCCATCAGGGTCAATGGTGAATTGGAATATCCAGCATCCTTTGAAATAAAGGAAGATGAGGAAACTATTTTGTTAAGCTATCCTAAAAACGGGGTAGAAGCTACGGTCAATGTCATAAAAAAGGAACGATATCTTACTTTGGAGCTCACCTCAATAACCAAGGAGAAGGAGATTGAATTGGTTCTGTGGGGCCCTTTTGAGACCAACATTAAGGAAACTGTTGGAGAAACCGTAGGAGTGGTTCGCAACACGGATTTTGCAATTGGTATTCAAGCCCTGAACAAAAGAACACTGGGAGGTTATCCTTCCATGGAGGACGATTCAACACCCTCCTTTGATATTTTTGGAACCACAAGTTTGGTGGATATTTCAGACTCCTTGAATATTCTTTATAGGGGCCATACAGCGCTGCCAAAGGAGTACGGGAGCTCTTTACAGGCCTATACCAGAAATAGGGACAAGGAAAGGGTGATAAAGGCAATGGAGCACGATCATTACGTGGCTCCGGCATTCAAGGATGAAGGAATTGTAGGGTCCAAAATAGCCTTATTTGGTTGCGAACCTGAAGAAGTTTTGAATACTTTGGAGGTCATAGAGTTGGAAGAGGGATTACCGCATCCTACCATAGATGGGGTATGGAGCAAACGTGCCGTTTCCGCCACTTCTGCTTATTTAATTCAGGATTTTAGCACCGCTACAATTGATGATGCAATTGCATTGACCAAAAAGGCCGGCTTACAATATCTGTATCATTCGGGCCCATTCTTAAATTGGGGGCACTTCGATCTGCATGAAAAGGCATTCCCGGATAATTGGGAAAGCATGAAGGAATGTGTTGATAAGGCAAAGCAGGCGGGGATTAAATTGGGGGCCCACACTCTTTCAAATTTCATAACCAGCAATGACCCCTATGTAAGCCCTATTCCAGATGAAAGACTGGCCAAGGTAGGATCTAGCGTTCTTGTTAACAATATAGATGAAGAGGAAAAAAACATTGAAATCAAGGACCCTACCTTTTTTAACCAAATGAGCAACAATAGCCTTCATGCGGTGGTAATTGGAGAAGAGATAATTAGGTACGAAAGTGTTTCGGAAACTGCTCCTTGGGTTTTATTGGATTGTCAGAGAGGAGCATTTGGCACACGGGCCAGTAGTCATAAAAAAGCCGATAAAATTTCGAAATTGGCAGACCACGCCTATAAGACCTTTTTGACCAATATGGAACTGGGTATTGAAATGTCCACAAGAATTGCAGATCTCTATAATCAGACTGGTCTAAAACAAATATCCTTTGATGGTTTGGAGGGGAATTATTCCACAGGAATGGGTGCCTATGGGGAATTGTTGTTCGTTGATGCCTGGTACAATAATCTGGAGGCAGAGGTAAAGAACAATTACATAATGGATGCCAGTAGGCCGGGACATTATTTTTGGCATATGTTTACCCGTATGAATTGGGGTGAGCCTTGGTATGCCGGATTCAGGGAGAGTCAGACCTCCTATAGACTCCTGAACCAGGATTATTTTAGAAGAAATTTCATTCCGTGTATGCTCGGTTGGTTTAGTATGCGGGACAACACCAGTTTGGAGGATATAGAATGGATGCTGGCCAGAAGCGCCGCTTTTGATGCAGGCTACGCCTTGGTTACCTCTGTGGATTTGGTGGACAAGAATGGATTTGGTGATGAAATTTTGGAAAAGATCAAAGAATGGGAAAAAGCAAGGTTGGGAGGAGCCTTTTCTGTAGCACAAAAAAAGAGAATGGAAAATATTAAGGATGAATTTTCCTTGGTGAAATTGACCGAAAATAGTTGGAATTTAATTCCCTATGATGTCCAACGTTTTGAGCACGAGTTAAAAATAAGACAGCCAGGAGAGCCAGTGTGGTCGGTGTTCCAGTACAAGAATGAATTTGCTCCACAGCCTTTGCAGTTTATTTTGACCACAAAGAACAGTACCGTTTCCCAAATAACCATTGAGATCGATGATTTCAAAACAGTTGAATTGGACATATCCATTAATAAGGGGGAGAATCTTAAATACGATGGCGGCAACGAGGTAGTACTCTATGATAAATCATGGAACAGAATAAAAGGAATCCCTATGGACCCGGGAAAACTGAATGTCAGTAGCGGGGATCATAAGATAAAGGTCCACTGTACGTTTTCTGCCAAAGAGGAGGCAAGCCTGAAATTGGAAATTAAAACAGCGGGAGCACCAGAGGGAGTAGCGATTAATTGAGCAGACTTAAATGAAAAAGTAATTCATTGTAAAGGCACAAAAAAATATGAAAGGGTTGGACTACTATATTGTCCAACCCTTTTTCATTTGTCGGATGTAATATTTTAACCATATCTACCTAAGCAATTATATAAATTCCTTAAAAAACGGTCTATTTATTTCAGAAAAGTTCACGATATTGAAGCCTGCAAATAAGTATTGAGTGAAATGTTCACAATAAAATGAGTATTTATAAAAACGTATTCCACCAGAATATCATAGGGGGAGCAACTACAGTTTTGTAGATTTTTTTGAAAACCCAAACGGGATTTAGTGTTGTGGTTGTTTGTTGACAGCGCCAATTTATTTGAATATAAATACAGTAGACCATGAAAACGATGGCAAGAAAAAAAGAGCAATACCGTCCCCAATTATGGATAGGGGCTATGTAAATTTATATGAGGTACAATTGGACGCGGATATGGATTTTTTACAAGGGAAATCGGGAGGTGAGGTCCCTAGGGATTCCCATAAATACTATTGATTAATCATGGATTTTAAAGATAAAGTTGCTATTGTTACAGGAGCTGGACAGGGTATAGGCTTGGAGATTTGCAAACAATTGGTGGCCAACGGGGCCAATGTTATTTTAAACGATTTGGACGCCGCTTTAACAAAGGAAGCGGTGGCCAACTTGGATGGTAATGAAGGAAATTGTATTGGTCTTGCAGGTGATTCCAGTGATATGCAGCTAATAGATAAAATGGTAGATACGGCAGTGACAGAATTCGGGAAACTGGATGTGGTGGTGGCAAACGCAGGCATTACCCTATTTGGGGAATTCCTTAGCTATACTCCGGAATCTTTTTTTGAGGTTATGAAAGTGAATTTGGGAGGGAGTTTTTTTCTGGCCCAGGCGGCAGCCAAATTAATGAAAAAGCAAGGCTTTGGAGGGTCAATTCTTTTTATGTCTTCGGTAACAGGGCATCAGGCACATGAAAACTTGGCGGCCTATGGTATGAGCAAGGCCGCACTGGAAATGCTGGCCAAGAATTTGGTCATAGAGCTATCGCCCTATAAAATAAACGTCAATACCGTGGCGCCCGGTGCTACCTTGACCGAAAGGACAATGAGTGATAAGGACTATTTTGGAACTTGGCAGAAGATCACTCCAATGGGTAGTCCGGCTACTGTTAATGACATAGCCCAGGCCGTGTTGTTTATGGTTTCCGATAATGCCAAGCACATTACGGGTCAGAGTTTGGTGATCGATGGAGGTTGGACCGCGGTCAGTCCGTCTCCTTACAAGAAATAGCGGTTTCCAGATGTTTAACCGATTTAAATTTAATATGACCTTAATTGGTCAAGAAATAAATGACATTTCTAATTATGAGTCCAGAAGTTGTATGTGATAAAATATGTGAATTAGGGGAGGGCCCGCTGTGGGATCCAACCAGAAAGTTAATCTGTTGGGTAGACATCCTAAAGGGTCATATCCATGAATGGTCAGTAGTATCCGAAGAACTAAATACCATTCAGGTAAGTCAAATGATCGGAGCCATGGCCATATGTAACGATGGGAACTATATTGCCGCCATGAAAAATGGTTTTGGCTTTGTGAATCGCGAAACCGGTAAAGTTGATATGATTGCCAATCCAGAGGAACATTTACCGGAAAATAGGTTTAACGATGGCAAATGTGACCCATACGGTCGCTTTTGGGCTGGTACTATGCCCATTGCAGAAGATAAATCCTCCGGAAGCCTGTACTTTTTGGATACTTCATTAAATGTTAAAAAAAAGGAAATTAATATTGGTGTGTCCAATGGTCTGGCTTGGAGTCTGGATCATAAAACAATGTATTTTATAGATTCCCCGACCCGCCAAGTAGTGGGCTATGATTACGATAAGGAAAGTGGGAAATTGGCCAATAAAAGAACAGCCATTGCGATTGCCGAGGAAGACGGCTTCCCCGATGGCATGACCATAGACCATGAGGGAATGTTATGGGTTGCACATTGGGGAGGATGGCAGGTGGCCCGTTATGACCCTGTAACAGGAAAAAAAATGTTGTCCATTAGTATGCCGGTTTCCCAGGTTACCTCCTGTTCTTTTGGGGGTGATTCCATGGAAGATTTGTACATTACTTCGGCAAGGAAGGGGCTTAGTAAGGTGGAGCTGGAAAAGCAACCCTTGGCGGGGTCTTTATTTGTGGTTAGGAATAGTGGTCACAAGGGGTTCCCTGCCCATCGGTTTATGAAGCTGACTTAGGATATTGTCCTTCCAAATCTATCTACAGAAATTGCTAATAACATAAATCAACGAAACCAAATTAAATTATAATGAAGGGACTGGACGTACTGGATTGGGTTGTGATCACTGCTTATTTTGTGATACTGCTTGGTGTTGCCTGGTGGGTAATAAAACAAAAGCAGAAAAATACAGAAGACTATTTTTTGGCAGGACGGAACATTGGCTGGTTTATGGTAGGTGCCTCCATATTTGCTTCCAATATTGGATCGGAGCATGTGGTGGGATTGGCAGGCAATGGGGCCGGGGATAAAATGCCATTATTGATTTATGAGCTCCATGCCTGGATCGTTTTAATGTTGGGTTGGGTGTTTTTGCCATTTTATGCGAGAAGCGGGGTATTTACAATGCCCGAATTTTTGGAAAAGAGGTTTGACGCTCGTTCCCGTTGGGTACTTTCCATAGTGTCCTTAATTGCCTATATCCTTACAAAGGTATCCGTAACCATTTATGCTGGCGGGGTAGTGGTATCTGCCCTTTTGGGAATTCCCTTTTGGATCGGGGCTGTGGCTACGGTGGCTCTTACCGGATTGTATACGGTTTTGGGTGGAATGCGGGCGGTAGTCTATACAGAGACCATACAGGCCATTGTATTGGTACTCGGGGCAGGAATCCTTAGCTTTATGGGACTTGAAGCGGTAGGAGGCTGGGGAGAGTTAAAGGAAACCATTGGAGTGGATTATTTTAATATGTGGCGGCCCAATTCGGATCCGGATTATCCATGGCTTCCATTATTTCTTACCAGTACCATAGTTGGAATCTGGTATTGGTGCACAGACCAAGTAATTGTGCAAAGGGTGCTTACTGCCAAAAGTATTAAGGCGGGTAGAAGGGGAAGTATCTTTGGGGCACTTTTAAAGCTGATGCCCGTTTTTCTTTTCCTTATCCCAGGGGTAGTGGCCCTGGGGCTTAAAATGCAGGGGAAATTGGACTGGGACAGCCCGGATGAGGCTTTTCCGGTATTAATGAGCAACCTATTGCCTTCCGGTCTCCGAGGGTTGGTGGCGGCAGGCCTATTGGCAGCCTTGATGAGTTCACTGGCTTCCGTATTCAATTCCTGCTCCACTTTGTTTACCTTGGATATTTACAAGAAACTAAAACCGGAAAAGCCGGAGGAGGAGTTGGTGAAAACCGGTAGGACGGCAACCTTTTTTGTGGTAGGTCTGGGCCTATTGTGGATACCTGTAATTACAAGGTTGTCCGATGGGTTGTACGAATACCTGCAGAATGTACAGGCCTACATTTCCCCACCGATCACCGCGGTGTTTCTTCTGGGGATTTTTTATAAGCGAATAAATGCCAATGGGGCAATTGCTACCTTGGTAGGTGGATTGATTATAGGGTTTTCCAAACTGACCTTGGAAATTATGAAATCCAGTTTTTCGGAGGGCAGTTTTCTTTTTAACCTGGCCGACATTAACTGGTTGGTATTTGCGGCTTATTTCTTTGCCCTCTGTGTGGCTATCGCGGTTATCGTGAGTATGTTTTATCCGGCCCCGTCGGCAGCACAGTTGTCCGGTCTCACTTTTGGTTCGGTAACGGATAAACAGAAGGATGAAAACAAGGCCAGCTATAATATGTGGGATATTATGGCCTCCGTACTGGTGGTGATCATAGTGGTGTACATCATGATATCTTTTAGTACGCTTGCGTTGTAAGGATTATTCGAACCCTTTTTAAGTTCGGCTCTTACAGAAGTTTTTTTCTAAAAAAATCGATGGTCCGTCCCCAGGCCAATTCGGCCGCTTCCCGGTCGTACCTTGGGGTGGTATCATTGTGGAAACCGTGATTGGCCTTAGGGTATATATAGGCCTTATATTCCTTACCATGTTTCTTTAAGGCTTCTTCATAGGCGGGCCACCCTTTATTGACCCGTGTATCCAATTCGCCAAAATGGAGCATCAAGGGGGCGTTAATTTTGTCTATGTCTTCTGTGGGTTGTCCGCCGTAAAAAGGAACGGAGGCCCCCAGATTCGGCACTTTTACAGCCATCATATTGGATATCCAGCCTCCAAAACAAAATCCGACCACCCCCACCTTCCCGGAGCACTCAGGGTGGGATGTCAAATGTTCGAAGGCGGCTATAAAGTCCTCCAACATCTCATCGCGATTTCGCTTGCTTTGTAGTTCACGGCCCTCATCGTCATTGCCAGGATAACCGCCCAGAGGTGTCAAGGCATCTGGGGCCAAGGAAATAAACCCTGCAAGGCCGGCTCTACGCCCAACGTCTTCGATATGTGGATTTAATCCGCGGTTTTCATGGACCACAATTATTCCTGGTAGCTTTCCCTTGGCATTGGCCGGTCTGGAAAGCAAGCCTTTTATAGTACCTCCACCCTTGGGGGAATTGTAATGGATGTGCTCCGATTTTAGTTTTGGATCATTAGGCTTTATCTGGATTTTCTTTACGTAATCAGGAGAAATAAAACTAAGCATTGAAGCTACTGTAAGCCCACCTACTGCATAGGTCGATAATTTATCCATGAACAGCCTTCTGCTCACCCTGTTGTGGGCGTAGTCATCATAAAGGTCAAAAACCTCTTGTGTAATGTCTTCTTTTTTCAATGGTTTCATGAGTATATATTTATAGTTAAATGTGTTTTGCCTCCATAGGATACATAAGGCAAAAATGAAGCCTTATAATGCAGTACTTATTAAAAGTATGAAATTAGTTTTAACTTTTATGGGTAATTATGAGGCCTGGCTTATATTCTTGTGACAAGAGTACAATTATTGTTGAAACAAGGGAATTGTTAAATCGAAGTTGCATGTGTGGTTGTATTGTGAAATGGATTTCTGCATGTCTATTTTAACAGTGGTTCGGAAGGTAAATTCTTAAAATGATTTAAAATTAATAATGAATTTTAAGGTTGAATTTTGCTTATATTTGTTTTCCGATTTAATGGGAAATTGAACCATTAAGGCTTCCCCCCAAATGAGTTTGTTATGCATTGGCCGGTGTTCGGATTCCAACATTAGGTTTAACCATATAATAGATTTCAATTTGCTTAAACGATTGCTTTTAAAATTTGTCAAATATTACCTTCCAATACTTATATTAAGTGTTTTGGCGGTTTTTTGGCTATACAAAAAGGAGCATAAAAAGTTGATTTCCTTACAGCAAGAAGAACTCTCCAATACAAAGCAACTGATCGTTGAACTTCTAAAACCCATGATAGCCAGTCTCTATTATTGGGAGAAATATAATTTTGTTGCGAGCGATTTTGATCCAGAACAGAATGCACATTTAGAAAAGAAAATTGGTGATTTTGTCATTGGGATGGACAGTTATAATCAATTTAGACTTATTAACTTATCAGGAAAGGAGGTATATAGACTTAATAGGCAGGACGATGGCAAAATAGTAAAGAGTTTAGCGCTTCAAGATAAAGCCAATAGGGATTATTTTAAAGAGACAACAAACCTTAAAAAAAATCAAATTTATTTGTCCCCATTAAATCTAAATCGGGAAAACGGGGTATTGGAATTGCCATATAAGCCAATGATTCGAGGGGTGGCACCTATATTCGATGCTCATGGAGCCCGGTTGGGAATAGTAGTCATTAATTTTAGTGCCGAAAGGTTCTTGGACTTGTTGAAAAAGGACAATCTTTATTCCTTTTTGTTGTTGGATCGTTTTGGCAATTACCTTGTAAGTAAGGATGGCACAAATGAGTTTGCCCATTTAATTCCCAATAGCCGTAATGTTACGTTTTATGAAGAACATCCCGACATGGCCGATTCATTGCGTAGTAAAGAATCTATATCCCTATACAGGAATGGGGGTCTGTGGATAAAAACCGAATTGGATTTTAAAAATGAACTCGCCCAAACTCCTTTGTTTCAGAATAGATTAGCAGACATTAAGACCAACAATAAATGGGTGCTTATAAAACATCTGGATTCCAAGATTTTAAATGCAAGGCTGAAAAGCGAGATCATTACAATACTCCTTATCAATATGTTGGCTATAATGGTTGTTTTTTGTTTGTCATATCTTGAAGCAAAAAGTGATACTGCAAAAAAGAAGTATATGCAGGCTCTTGAAATGATTAACAAGGAATTGGAGGACAAAACTACCGAGCTGGAAAATAAAAATAATACCTTGGCGGTCATGCAGAATAAACTGGAACTGCGCAATGCCCAACTTTTGGAGTATAACAATATTGTTGCCCATAATCTAAGGGCACCTACCACAAGCGTTTCTGCTTTGGTGTCCATGTTAAATGAATCCAAGGATTATGAAGAGGCCAAGAGTTATTTTCCCAAATTGCAAAAAATAACCCATGCCATTAATACCCTAGTGGATGACCTTCTGGTCTACGTAAGGATTCTGAACGATGATGACCAGGTTGATATGGAAAATATTGACTTGGAACCGCTGATTGAGGCCACCTTGGATTTATATGTAGAAACTTTGGATAAAGAAACCATAGACGTGAAGACCGATTTTAGTGCATGGAAAGAATTGACTTTTTCAAAAATCTATTTGCAGAGTATAATGCAGAATCTAATTTCCAATGCAATAAAATATAGGGATCCCAACAATAAGTCCGTCATTTTTATCCGTACCTTATGGGAGAACCATCGGAAGGTTCTGGTAGTGGAAGACAATGGTGTAGGGGTGGATCTGGATCGTTATGGCCGTGATATTTTTAAATTATATAAAAGATTTCATCGTGGATTATCTGGAAAAGGTATGGGTCTGTTTCTGGTGAAAACACAATTGGAATCGTTGAACGCCAACATTGAAGTTACCAGTAAATTGGGTGTGGGGACCACCTTCAAAATAATATTTGACAGCTATGAATGACCTAAGTTTTTTTCTAATCGATGACGATGAGATTTTTCAGTTCATAATGAGAAATACGATTTCGGAAATAAGTCCAAATATTAAGATCCAGTTTTTTTCCGATGGCGAAAAGGGAATCGAATTCCTGAAACACAATCTAGGTACTGCAACCAATCTTCCGGATATTATCCTTTTGGATGTAAACATGCCTTTTATGGATGGATGGGAGTTTCTTAACGAATATAAGTCACTTCAAACCGAAATTAAAAAGGATATTAACATTTACCTATTAACATCTTCCAATAATCCCAATGACATAGCCATGGCAAAAGAAATTAGTACATTGTCGGGTTATTTGGTAAAGCCAATATCAAAGGAAGGAATCAAAAAACTAATTGGTCATTTTCCAACAGATGAATGGTATCATAACGACTTTTAGATGACAGCCTATTTTTAGGTTTATTTCAAGGTTAGTTTATGGTAAAGCAATAAAACAAATGCACCAAAACCGTTTTATTGCTTGTTGATCTTATTGTTCGTATTTGGGACGGGGGGGAGCCTGGCCAAAACTACCTTAGACTTACGTTTGCCATAGCCACCACTATCCTTTTTAAGGGAGTTGGTTCTTATGTTTCTCCCTCCAGGCTTTAATATTATAGAAAATTTCCTGCTTAAATAAGAACATTGTAAGCCCTATATTTGCTCAATTCCATTACCATTAATCATCTCCATTATGGTCAAATATATATTATTCATTTTTGCATTTGGCAGTTTATTGTTGGTTGTGTATAATGGTGTCCCAAACAAACAGAATTGGACCGATCGGAAAGTTGTTGCCCAAACAGGTCAAGTTTTATTAACGGACAGCTCGATAGTTTATAAAACAGATAATTTAATTGTTCAGCGCCTGTCCAATCACATTTACCAACATGTCTCATTTTTAAATACTAATGATTTTGGAAGGGTTGCCTGCAATGGAATGTTGGTTGTAAACGAAAATGAAGCCATTGTTTTTGATACCCCAACGGATGAAGAATGTTCGTTGGAGTTGGTAAACTATGTCACCGAAAAACTCAATTGTAAAATTAAAGTAGTGGTTCCAACGCATTTTCACGGAGATTGCGTAGGGGGGTTGGAAATCTTCAATAAACACGACATTCCAGTATACGCATCCAAAAAAACGATGGAATTGTTGGGGGATAGGGGCAAAGAATTCTCGAAGCCCTTAAACGGTTTTGTCGATAGCCTTACTTTAAATATTGGGAGCAAAAAAGTTTATGTGGCATATTTTGGGGAGGGACATACAAAAGATAATGTTATAGGCTATTTTCCTTGGGACAATGCCATTTTCGGCGGATGTCTTATTAAGGCAGTAGGCGCCAATAAAGGTAATTTGGAGGATGCCAATGTAAAGGCATGGTCCAATACGGTGGAAAAAATAAGTCAAAAATATCCCGACATTAAGTATCCATCCGAGCAACTACACTAGTTATTGATCTTCATATTCTGTAGTGAATTCAATATCTTTTCCTTCCGCTCTTGCCCGGAGCACCATTTGTTGTATGTTTTCGGGAAGGTTGTCCAGG
>NZ_JASWIM010000032.1:0-72253 GCF_030291335.1 Arenibacter flavimaris | reverse complement strand
GTCATTTTAACAAACCGCCAAGATATCCGCCAAATCAAATCAAAAAATCAAAGAACGCTTTTAATTCCCCGTGTATAAAGGGATTGAATAAAATTTTAAAAAGTTAACGCATCACTAGTATTTCTAAAAAATAAATATGCCTATCTATCTCAATAATAGTAATTGCGTAAAAAGATGCATTCATAACTGTAAAAGTCAACCATTGGTAATCTCCAATAAATGTCAATACAGGTAATAAAGCAATACTGGCCACACTAACCATTGATAATCTGTTACGTCGTAAAATATATTCATTTGGGTTACTCGGATTAGAAATCCTCTCGTAAAACATCCCTAAAAATAAAAAAGCGATTATCGAAATTGGTATGGTAAAAAGCAGTCTTGAAGACTTCAAGGAAGATGTGTAGAAGTATGGAATTAAAAAGAGGATGATAAAACTTACCGAGACTAAAATTGCTAAATTTCGGATAGAAGAATTATACTTTAAAACCACAATATCATATTCCTTGTACAAATAGTAAACGATATAAACACAGAGCGCTATGGCAACACCATATGTTATGACATATTGAAGAATAAAAGGTCCTGGAAAATTTTCAATAGGTAAGAATCCACCTGTTAGATTGTATGTTATAAACAGGATGCCTAGATAAAAAAAACTTTTATATCCGCTAGAATCCTTTCGAGTAGAATAATATAGCGTAAACAATACAATGACAGTATCTAATAAAAGATAGAAAAAAGTTGTCCAATGTATCGAGGTTCCAAACATAGTGCATACCGAACCTTATATGGTTTCAAATCGATTGTTCTGATTATTTTTTTTCACATTATCCCAATTAAAAATTGCTCCGTTCATAGCGATATACACTCCTGGTTCTAGAATCTGAAGCGCAGAAAGAGCAAACCCCAAATTGAAAGGAGCATCGGTATTCTTTTTTGTTCCCAAAATAAATGCGCCAGTGAGTACAATTGTTTTATTGAGGGCAAGCCTACCTAAAAACTGAGCGGTTTCAACCATTGTAATAGTACCGTGAGTCAATAATATTTTGTCTGAGTCATTAGATTTTATTTTTTCGGCTATTAGTTCTCTGTCATCATCATTAATAAACCGACTATCTTTGTTTAGAATTTTTTCAATAGTATATTTTAATGCAACTCGGGCGTTGGAAAGTATATCGTCAATTGCAACTGTAGTCGTTTGTTTTTGATTAAGGTTTTCATAATCAAGAACTTCAATCGTACCGCCTGTTGAAATAATATGAGTTCTCATAATACAATAGTTTTGTGCTAAATGGTTGATTAGTCTATTACTTGTTTTACCTCTCCGCAGGTCAGCATTGCATCACCGAAATATGGATTTAATACTTTTTCTTCTTTGCTCAGCCAATAAGCGCCTTTGTTGTTATCTGCCATTGGGCAAAATT
The DNA here is from genome assembly GCF_030291335.1 of Arenibacter flavimaris. Classification (NCBI taxonomy): domain Bacteria; kingdom Pseudomonadati; phylum Bacteroidota; class Flavobacteriia; order Flavobacteriales; family Flavobacteriaceae; genus Arenibacter; species Arenibacter flavimaris. Next base: position 70,826 of record NZ_JASWIM010000032.1, on the reverse strand, counting down.
GATTGTATACCTTTTCGTTGACACCAAATAACTGTATCGCACTGCCCAAATGTGATGATAGATGCTTAAAATGATTTCTCTGTTCTTTTATATCCGAGGCTTCTGCAATAGATTTAGTTGAAGATTTTAGTTCTTTTTCCAACTTCATCCAGTGATTATGAGCACTGTTGTCTTTCAATAATTTCATATCAATCTGATTCAATTTATTGAGTAGTTCCTTTGCATCGTCAGCTACTTTCTTTGAATCATCTTTTACCAATGCATCCTTTACACCTAAATAATTATTAAAAAACGTTTTCAATTGATTTTGAAAATCTACAGAGACTTTTATCCTCTCACTCATTTCTGAGTGATTACTATCTTCGCCTGAAGTTGTTTCTTGCATCCCTAAATGTCCTTCGTGTCCGGTCATTACTTTTCCGCCTTCCTTGTTCATCATTGATTTTTTACCCTGCAATTGAGCCGCTGCATCGATAGTAAAAGTTCCATTAGTGACTATCTCATCACCATTCTCCAAACCATTTAATACCTCATAACTATCTCCGATGCTATTACCCAACTTTACTTCTTGCATTTCAAAAATTGGTTCATCAGGACTGCTTTTTACATACACTACTGAACGTTCTCCAGTCCATAAAACTGCCGTTGATGGAATATTTAGTAGCTGCTCTTTGGTTGAAGAAACACCATCAATTTTACCCTCAACAAACATCCCAGGTTTAAATAGGTCATCTTTATTGTTTAATACCACCCTTAATTTTACCGTTCGTGTTCGCGTGTCTAATACTGGGTCAATAAATGATACTTTGCCTTTAAATTCTTTGTTGGGATAGGCATTGGAGGTAATAATTACATTTTGACCTTTTTTGAACAAATCAATCTGATTTTCATAGACATCGAAATTTGCCCAAACAGTGTTTAATTTCGCTATTTTTAATAGCGGCTGGCCTTGCTTTATATAATCACCTTGTTCTACTAATTTTTCTGATACTGTACCAGAAACCGTAGCATATACAGGAAAGTTTTCTAACACCTTACCAGAAGTTTCAATTTTATTTATTTGATTCTCGGATAATTTCCAGAGTTTCAATTTATTTCTGACCGCCTTGTATAGCGCTGGTTGTGATTCTTTTAATGAAGCTGCCGTAATCAACTCTTGTTGTGCTGCATATAATTCAGGCGAGTAAATAGTAGCTAACAATTGCCCTTTACGAATTTCTTCTCCAGTAAAGCTCACGTTCAAACGTTCTATTCTTCCGGAAAAATAGCTCACTTGTACAGCGTTGGATTCTTCATTTTCAACTATTTTTCCTGATAACTTTATGGCGTTATTTTCCACACTACCATTACCTACTATGGATGTCTGCACATTAGCCAAAGCCATAGCATTTTCCGTTAGTTTGAATTGGTCTGCCAACAAACCATCTGCACTACTTTCGGCGGGAATTAAATCCATCCCGCAGATAGGACAATCACCAGGTTCAGGTTGCATAATTTGTGGGTGCATTGAGCAGGTCCACATTTGATTGGCGTCTGCCACTTCATTGTGATTATGTTCTGCTTCTTTGTTTGATGAGTTACCAAAAAATAACCACCCCAACAGTAATCCTATGACTACTAATCCAATGTAAATTGCGTATTTCTTCATTTCTTTGTTTTTTTTCGTTTTAATAATTTTCTAATTGAAGGTGACGATGTGTACCATAATAAGAAGCCACTTAATACTGTAATCAACCCTAAGAGGGAGAAGGCCCTTAAGACCGTAGTATTGAAATTATCCCTACCATCGTAATCCATTGTGTGGGTCATCCATAAAAAGTCAAACCATCGCCAACTGCGATGTCTTACGGTCTGAAATTTTCCATCTTTAATTGATACGTAGGCTTTGAGAGCTTCGTCTGTTTTATATGAAATCACAAAAGCTGGCAAAAGCTTTTCTCTATATTCGTGATGTTTGTCAACCTCATTAATTTGCTCAATAGCATTTACCTCTAGACCGCCTTTCATATTGTTTTTAGCGATATAAAGTGCCTCGTCTTTTGTGATTTTATTTTTTAGACTTCCATCAATAGCATTATAAAGTTGCTTGCCATTTACCCAATAATATGGCACGTTATCAATGTCTCTTAAGGCAATGGTATTAACGCCTTCTGAAACATTAAGCAGTGATGGACTTATAAGATTGTTAAACGCTTTGGGCTGATACTCTAAATTTTTAAAGTGGTCACCGTGTATATCATCGATATTTGTCCAGCTGAAATACATTCCACTAATTGTCCAAAACAGGAATTGAATCCCTAAAAAGAGACCCAAATAGCGGTGTACTTTTCTAATTTTTTGTGCTGTGTGCCTATTTACCATCTATTGTTCTACTTTAAAATTGAAGTCAATTGAAACTTTTTCCCAAGACAAATTTATTTTCCCTTCGGCGTCATCAACTTTATCGACTTTGTATTCTAAATGTTCCTTTATTTCTTCAGAAAAAGTAGGTTTTACTTTAAACCTAATAACATCATCTTTTTCATCATATTCATCTTTACCGTGCTGCTCCCAATTAGAATTAAATATGATTGTCCACTCATCTTTTGAAGGAATTGTAAAGAATCCATACTTACCAGCAGGAAGTGTTTTACCTTTAATTCGTAAGTCCTTATTGGTCTCTATCCAAGTTGCCATATGTGCTCCTGCTTGCCATACTTGGTCGTATGCCAATAAACCGCCGAAAATTATTCTATCTCTAACTCCAGGTGATGAATAGTCTATGTGAATATGTGCATCACCAATCATTGCCATCGTTTCGGTATGAGGACTTAAAGGCTTCTTTTTTGATTGTTCAACTTTTTCAGTTGAAACATTATGATTGTGCTTTTGTTCTTCAGAAGTTGTCTTTTCGTTTTTGCAACTCACTATTAGAAGTGCTATTGCAATTAATAAGGTTAGTTTTTTCATTATGTCGTTTTTGTCTTAAGGTTTCCTTTTAATAATTGTGCATTTATAGCACAGATTATAGTACTGATACTCATTAGTGCAGCTCCAAATGCTGGGCTTATCATAAGTCCAGGAATGAACCCCGTTGCTAAGGGCAAAGCCACAATATTGTAACCTGTTGCCCAAACCAGATTCTGAACCATTTTGCGATAGGTAGCCTTACCAAATAATATCAAGTTGGCAATGTCTTTTGGGTTGCTGTCCACTAGTACTATATCCGCAGTTTCGGCCGCTACATCTGTTCCTGAACCAATGGCAATACCTACATCTGCCTGTGCTAAAGCAGGTGCATCGTTTACACCGTCACCTGTCATTGCCACAAATTCGTCCATTGCTTGCAATTCTATTATTTTGTCTTGTTTCTGGTCTGGTAATACTTCAGCCATATAATCATCAAGTCCTAATTTATCAGCTACATCTTTTGCTACTCTCTCATTATCGCCAGTAAGTAAAGACACTTTTATATTGTTTTTTTGGAGGATTTTGATAGCTTCATAAGAACTCTCCCTGATTTCATCTGCGAAGGTTACAAAGCCTATCACTTCATCATCTACTATGGTAAAGATTTTGGTTTCAATGCCCTCGTATTTATCTTCAGCAACACTCTTGTTCAATTGTTCCATTAGCACATAACCACCTGCCTGTACTTTCTTCCCATTGACCGTTCCACTAACACCAACGCCTGCGTTGTACTTGAAATCGGTTACAGAAGGAATCTTAATATTTTCTTCTTTTGCCTTTCTTCTTAAACCTTTGGAAATATGATGTTCGGAAGGGCTTTCAACAGCCGTCGCATACTTTAAGAGTTCTGTTTTATCGTAGTCTGATGATAATGGAACAATACGTACTACTTCGTGTGAACCCTTGGTAAGTGTTCCAGTTTTGTCGAATACTATGGTCGATATTTTGCGAGATGCTTCAAAAGCTGTTCTATTACGAATCAATAATCCATTTTTTGCCGAAATACTAGTAGATATAGCAGCTACTAGAGGTACAGCCAGACCTAAAGCGTGTGGACAACAGATAACCATAACAGTTACCATACGTTCTAAGGCAAATGATACTGTTTCTCCTAAAGCCAACCACGTAAAGAATGTACCAAAACCTAATACTAATGCAATTACAGTAAGCCATTTTGCAGCTACGTCTGCTAAACGTTGTGTTTTAGACTTTTGCTTTTGAGCCGTCTGAACCATATTTATCACTTTGGATAAATAGGTTTCCTCTCCAATACCTTTTACTTTTACTTTAATGACCCCATTGCCATTAATAGCACCACCAATTACTTCTTCATCAACACTTTTGCTTACAGGCTTACTTTCACCAGTAAGCATACTTTCATTAAGGTCACTTTTTCCGTCTACAATTATTCCATCAGCTGGTACTTTTTCTCCTGGTTTGATAAGGATGATATCTCCTTCGTTTAGTTCGCTTATTTTTACTTTTCGAGTTTGGCTACCATCTACCAAATTAGCTTCATTAGGCATTAATGCTGCCAATGCTTCTAAGGCTTTACTTGCACCCAAAATAGAACGCATTTCTAGCCAATGACCAATTAGCATTACGTCAATAAGTGTTGCTAATTCCCAAAAAAACGTTTTGCCCTCGAACCCAAAAATGACCGCAACACTATAAAAATATGCTGCCGAAATTGCTACGGCAATAAGTGTCATCATTCCTGCTGACTTCTTCTTTAACTCACTCACCAAACCTTTTAAAAATGGCCATCCACCGTAGAAGTAAACAATACTCGATAAAGCGAATAGTACATAATTACTGCCTGTGAAATTCCAGTCCACTCCTAACCAATTCTGTATCATTGGCGATAATAGAAGAATCGGTATCGTCAAAATTGTGGACACCCAAAATCTTCGCTTAAAATCTTCTATCATCATTTTGTGATGGTCGTGTCCCATTTCTCCGTGAGCAGGATTATGACCAGAATGGTCCATTTTACTATGGTCCATTTCTACTTTCTCCTTGGAATGGTTTTCGTGGTTATGGTGTTCGTGATGTTCCATTTTAATTGTTTTTAATGCTGTTCAATATAAAATTCACTCGTTTCAATGGTGGTAATACAGGGACGTGTACTACTGGAAACGGTAATGATTCATACACTTCAGTTATAAGATTGTGTATTTGATTTTGGTCGTTTTCACTTTCCAATCGAGCATAGTCGTTGATTAAAGGCAGTTTGTCTAGAACAAAAACCTTTTTGTAATTCACTTTACGCATTGCTTCTTTTAAAATTTCGTCAACTTCTAATTTTAAAAACCGATAGTACGCCAATGCATCAGGGATTGCCCTGTCCAAAAAAACTAAATCTTTAGGGTTTATCGATGCTTCCTGCTCGATTTGCATATCTAAAACACCAAGTTGAAACTCTCGTTTATTGCTTCGCAATTCTTCAACAGTCTGTCCCTTTACACGCATTGTATCTATATAATGCCTTGCGTGTTCAATGGTGGTTTCATATCCTCGTTCGGCAAGCATATTGATAGTGGTAGTTTTGCCAGTACTTGGACCGCCAGTAATAACACACCAATTTGTTTTTATGATTTTATTGCTTTTCATTTTGTTTTAATGGTTACATAATTCATTAGCTTCTTTAAGAATGTTTTTCTTTTTGGATGATGCCATACCCAAATCATCCAATAGTTTTGGATTATCGCAAACCTCTCTACAAAGCACAATGCCTTTGTTTAGTATCTTTTGTTTTTCCTGCTTACTTAAGGAAGGTAAAGCCGTAATCGGGTACAATCTTGAACCATCAATTTTACTTTTAAGGCTGTTTTTTTCGGGATAATCCCAACTTACTAATCCAAGCCCTGAACATTCGCCAAATTGTATAGCATCGGTTGAGAACCTTGTATTGGTATAAACCCAGCCTTTATGAAATTTTAGTGAATGGTCATTTTGCTTTAACCATTGAGTTTCTAAATCCTTAAACCTGGACTGTATGTAAAGAGGTATTTTTACATTGCAATTTCTACCTTGGTCGCTATGGAACTTACATTCCACTAAATAATGTTCGTTAGCTTTCAAAGCAGCTACATCTACTTCGTGGGTTACACAATGACCTTGCATAACGACACCTACATCTGTATTGAAGCCTTCATATTCGAGGATTTTACCAATATATTTCTCAAAAGGATAGCCAGTTGGACCAAATTCCATAATGGCTTTTTTGAGTTTGTATCTAGCAGAACCTGATTTTGATTTGCGTTTCAACATCTTATAAGCTATTTCATAAATCCGTTTGGTTGTCATTCCTTCAGTTAATTGCTCCTGAACTTCTTGGGCGATTTCTTGCACAAGTTTTTCACTTGCTTTGGAATGCCTTAAAGAGCGTTTTAGCTTTTCGATATTGAATGCTTGAACCTCGCCTGAATACTTTATGATATTGATTGCTTTTTCCATTTTAAAGATGTACTGTCATTACAGGTTTTTTTGAATGATTAGTAACACTCTCAGCAATACTCTTTGAAAAGACACTTGCAAATCCTTTTCTACTATGGGTATACATTGCTATTAAATCCACATTATTTGAACCTTCAAATTTTTCAATACCACCTAATACGGTAGATTCATTATAGACGTGCATTGCATAGTTTTCCAATTTTGGGAAGTGCGTTAAAAACTCTTTGATGGGTTGCAATCCATTTTCAACACTATTAAAATCTGATGTGGTGTTAATGTTCAACAAATGGATTTTGGCATTACACTTTTTGGCTATGCTTTTTAACTCAATAAAGGCATTGGATATATCTTCCTTAAAATCAGACACAAATACGATATCCTTAAAAGGAAAGGCTACTGTATCTTCTTTTACAACCAAAATTGGTACTCTTGCTTTCCGAATGATTTTTTGGGCATTGCTTCCTAACAATTTCTTTAAAAACCCATTTTGTATGCCTTTACTTCCGGTAATAATGAAATCGTGATTAAAGTTGTGAGAATGGGCTACAATTGCATCTTCGTCAGTAATAAATTCTAAAAACGTCCTTGACTTTAAACCTTTACCTTCAGCTTCTTTGTCCAAAGCCCTCAACTTACTTTTAGCTATGCCAATTGCTGCAAGGATATCAGGATAGTTTTGCTCCTGGGTCTTGGTTAATTTTGTCCAGTTAACTACTGTACTTATTTGATGCAAAAAATGGATTTCTGCATTAAAAAGTGCCGCCATTTCTATAGCCAATTCTGCTGCTTTATTGCAGTTATCTGAAAAATCCGTGGGTACTAATATATTTTTCATCTTATTTCTTTATTTGCCAACTATAAAGCGATGCAATACAGGCACCGATTAACCAACCCAAAATGAACGTTTGAACAATTCCTAGACAAGCTTCCCAAAGTGGAATATCCATCCTAATTACAGTCGATACATCCAGTCCGTGCAGTAGGCTATTGAAGAATTTTACAGACCCTTCACGGCCAACCGTAAACATTACCACCATACAACCCAAATAGAGCAATGCTCCAGTAAGGCCTGTGGCCAATCCTAATTTTTTGATGTTGATTGTTTTCATAATTATGGTTTATTGTTGTTTTCTTTATCGTGATTATGCTTGTGATGCGGCATTAACAGATGACATCCGAACATTAGAATTATAAAAATGAACAAGGATACGTTTTCGCCCATTCCTATACTTGGTGCAATAAAATGAGTAGCAACGGAAGTACACAACCTAATATCATCCAAAGTGTATGTGATTTCATCTTTTATATAATATGGGTTAACATTACAATCGCCATCACAATCATAATGGCATTTTCTATAAATGTGGCTTCGGTCATTGGCAATTTTAGCGCCGTTCCGAGACAAGCACAACGAATTGATTTTTTATCCAAAAGCGTTTTAGTAACACCAACCGTTGTAATACTTAATATTATTAGTGTGGCTATAAGAGCAATTTCAATTTCAAAACGCATTAAGAACATTAGCCCGAGAGTAGTTTCAATGAATGGATATATCCAGCCATATATTGAAACCCGTTTTGCCAATGGGTCATACATTCTGAAGGATTCTGGGAAATTCTTTAAATCGAGCATCTTGAAGAAACTGAACACTATGAAAAACAAACCCATAAAATCCAGCATTACGGCATTACCATCCCAATTCTTATAATGCAACAAAATACTCGCAGTTACTATGTAAAAAAGGATGAGTAACAAAGGTTGTAATTGTTGCAGTTTTGATTTTTGCTCAGTGGCATCCAAGGATTGGGATGTCATCTGAAAAACGTTTTTGTTTTCCTTTTCTGAAAGAGTATATTTTTCAGGTAACGCTTTTTTAAGGGCTTCCGTAGCAACGTGGCTACTCATTGTAACTTCAGCTTCGGCTTTTTCAAGGTTAACAGAAACGTTGGTAACGTTGTCCACATTACCCAAATATTTTTCTACGGATGCTTTACAGCCTCCGCAGGTCATTCCTGTTATGTTATATGTATGTGTCATTGTTCATTTTTTTTAATGATTATTACACAAAATTAATTTCTGCAACGCACCTTCATTTGTACAATTCTGGATAATCCTTACACAATTTGGTCTATGGATTTTCTGTTCCATTTTTGTAGATTTTTAAATGTCGTCATTGACATTCCTGTTACATTTTTAAACTGTCTTGCCAAATGGCTACTATTATTGTAATTCAAGCTGTAGGCTATTTCAGAAAAATTTAATTGCCTCAACTGTATCATTTCTTTTACCTTTTCAATCTTTAAATTGATTTCATATTTTTCAATCGTTACACCTTCAGTTTTGCTGAACAGTTTGCTTAAAGCCGAATAAGATTTATTAAACCTTTTGGTCAAAAAAGATGAAAGGTTTGCATTGTCCTGATTTTCGATTTTTTTTATGAGCGCAATTTTTATTTCCTCTATCAAAATTTCTGTTTCATCCTTTATGATTTCAAAACCGTGTTTGCTCAGCACTTTTTCTAATTCTAATGTTTGGATGCCTGTCTTTTTGTTTAGAACAATTTGTCCAAGCTCAACCGTTTTTATGTCGCAACCCAATTCTTCCAACTCCCGTAATACAGTTGATTTGCATCTGTCACATACCATATTCTTTATGTTAAGGGTTTGTTTCATAATACTTTTTATAGTGCCTGAAATGGGAAGGGCTATTAACCAACCAACCAGTATTTCCTTCCCATATCAGGGCTTTATTTTAATTTTTCTTTTAGGTTCTTCATATAATCAATAATCAAGGTCTTTTCAGAATTGGAGAACTTAGCATCCTTGTGAATCAAGGTGTAAGATGCTAGTGGCATCTCATCATCTTTAACCTGACTAATTATTGACTTTAGTTTGCTGTTTTTTCTTCGGTTGGAATAAGCATCCCATTCATTGAAATTCAATTCTTCCTTTCCTTCATTAATGTGGTCTTCTAAAAACCAAGCAACTGGTTGTACCTTATTATACCAAGGGTATTCTGTGTTATTACTATGACAATCATAGCAGGACTCTTGTAATAGTTCGCTTATGCTTTCTTGGGTGTTGTTTACCAACAAGAAGTCAGTTTTTGGCACAGTATCACTTTGATTGAGGTCTATGGGCACAAACTGTATGCCCACAAATCCAACCAATAAAATCATTGCTATGATTTTTATAATTTTCATTTAGTTAATTTCTCGCTGTACTTTACCACATTTCAACATCTGACTTCCATAATATGGATTGCGTACTTCTTCCTTTGTACTCAACCAAGCTGTACCGCCATCATACATTGGGCAAAATTGCTCGTATAGTTTCACTTGTGTTCCAGTAATAGCTACCATATCAGTAACATCCTTGCTCAAAACTTTAAAATGTTCGCGTTGGTGTATAATATCACTTTCACTGATATGTTCTGCGTGCTCGATAGCATCTTCAATAATGTCCTTTAATTCTGATTGCTGGTCATCCGTATATTTTGAAATGTCAAGCTTTACTAATGATGTTGCGAGGGTTGCACCCAATTCTTTAGCTTTGGCATTGTCATCTGCCACCAAGGCATCCTTTAAGTTGAAATAGTCATTTAATATTGTTTGAGAATTTCCATCTCCGTTCATTACCATTTCCTTTTTATCCACATCGTGGTGACCATCGGAATTATCGTGGCTCATTTTTGAATGGTCTTCTTCAGTAATCATCTCAGAATTGTTACTGTTTTCTGTTTTTGCATCTTTACAAGACATTGCTGATAAGCTTATAAATGCCATTACCATAATTGTTGTTAATCTTACTTTTTTCATTGTTATTAATTTTAAATTATACTTGTTTTTAGTTACATAAATAATTGATTATTGTTGTTTGAACATAGAAGGTTTTCACCGATTCTATTTGGTTCATTTGGAATTTTAATTGTAGTTCCTGAATGTCCAGAACATCGTTAAAATCAATTGTTCCAGTTTCATAGCTTTTGATTAAAATTTCTTCAGCATCATTGGCTTGCTCCAAATTCTTCAATTGAGTCTCATTGCTTATTCTTGCTGAGATTCTATCGTTTACGGCTTTATCTAATACAGTTTCCAATTTGTTCAATCGTTCTTGTTTCTGTGCAGTTATTTCCTGCTGTTTAAACTCATTCTGCTTGGTTTGAGATTTGTATTTTTTGTTGAAAATTGGAATTGATACTGATACCATTGGCATTACAATGTCTTTTCCGTTATCACTAAAATTCATATTAGGTCGCTTGTCAACGTTGACATAATCCAAACCAAAACCAATCATAGGAAGGCTTTCTTTTTGATTCAATAATTCTGACTGCTCAACAGATTGGTAGAGCTTGTCATATTTTATCAATTCTGGATGCAGGGATAAGTTTTCTGTATTTACCAAAGTAGTTTCAGAAGGAATGGTTAATTCTTGAACTACATTCACAGCAATATCCTTATCACGGTTCAAAAGTTTATTGAGAGCCGTTTGTTCTGCCAAATATTGTTGAGCTAATACTTCCTTTAATTGTTCCAATTCATTTTGACGCATTTGTAATCGCAATACGTCCACAGCTGAAGCTTTGCCAACTTCTACAGAAGTCAATGCCAAAGTCTCATAGGTTTCAAGCAATTCAATATTTTGCACTAATACCTTTTGCTTTGCTTTGTTCGCATACAAATTATAGTAGGATTGCGACACGGCCGCGAGTAATTTTCTTTTGGCAATAACAATATCCTCGTACTTAGCATCGGCTAAAGAGCTTACGTAATTCTCTCTAGCTGTGATAGAACCAAACCAGGGTATCATTTGTTTTGCTGATACTTTAAAGCGTTGAGCCCCTGTTCTTGTCTCTGGTTCACTAACAAAATATCCAACTCCAAATTCAGTATTTGGAATCGTGTTTACTTCATTCACTTTTTCAGAAACAATACTGTACTGTAATTCAAATTTTTGAATTTCCGGACTGTTTTTCAATGCCTCCTCAATGAGAGTTTCCAATTGTTGGGCATTTGAAAAACCAAATGTTAAAAGCCCAATCGCTATTAAAATTATTTTCTTCATTTCGCTACTTTTTTAAGTTGTACTTCTTGTTTCCAACTATATAGAACAGGAACAACAAATAATGTGATTAGAGCGATGACCATACCTCCAAAACTTGGTATTGCCATAGGAATCATAATATCACTTCCTCGACCAGTTGATGTTAAAACTGGCAATAATGCCAATATGGTGGTGGCTGTGGTCATCAGGCAAGGACGAATACGTTTTTCTCCAGCTTCAACAACAGATGCTCTTATTTCCTGTTTTGTTTCAGGTGTATTTCTATCAAAGGTTTGGGTTAAATAGGTTGCCATAACCACACCATCATCTGTTGCTATACCAAATAAGGCTATGAAACCAACCCAAACAGCAACACTTAAATTAATCGTGTGCATTTGAAATAGGTCTCGTAAATTCTCTCCGAAAAAATTGAAGTTTAAAAACCAGTCTTGTCCATACAACCAAATCATTACAAAACCTCCTGCAAACGCTACGGCAATTCCTGTAAAAACCATTAATGAAGTGGCTACCGAACGGAACTGGAAATATAAAATCAAGAAGATAATGAGTAAGGCTAAAGGCACTACCACGGATAATGTTGCCTCTGCCCGTAATTGATTTTCATATGTACCCGTGAATTGGTAATTGATACCTTTTGGTACAATTAATTCCCCAGAATCTATCTTTTCTTGAATTAGAGCTTGGGCATTTTCAACCACATTAACTTCTGCAAAACCATCTAATTTGTCGAACAGTACGTAGCCCACTAAAAAGGTGTCTTCACTTTTTATGACTTGCGGACCTTGTTCGTATCGAATGGATGCCAATTCGCTCAATGGAACGGGACTTCCTTTTTCGACAGGTACGTAAATTTGTTTTAAATCGTTCGGGTTGGCTCGCAATTCTCTTGGGTAGCGTACACGAACTCCATATCGTTCACGACCTTCAACCGTTTGCGTTAACACCATTCCACCTACAGCAACTTTCAGCACGTTTTGAACATCATCTATAGATATACCATAACGAGCCAGTTTTTCCCTATGTATATCAATTAATAAATAAGGTTTTCCAACTATTCTGTCTGCAAAAACAGCTTCGACTTTAACGCCTTCAGCTTGCTTTAAAATATCTTCTAATTGAATTCCAAAAGCTTCAATTTGTTTTAAATCTTGTCCTTTTACTTTAATTCCCATTGGAGCACGCATTCCTGTTTGAAGCATTACCAATCGGGTTTCAATCGGTTGCAATTTAGGTGCTGAAGTTACACCTGGTAGCTTGGTTACTTTTACTATTTCTTTCCATATATCGTCAGGAGAATTTATTTCTGGTCGCCAGTTTCGGTAAAATTCGCCATTGCTATCTTCGATTAATTGTGAGCTGTCGAATGTACTGAAAGCAACGTTTTCAGAATTATTAGGATTTGCAATAAATCGTCCGTCCTTCAATTCAAATAATCCATCATCATTTACTTTATAGCGTTGACGATTTCCTTCTTCATTCAATGCATATTCTGGTTTGTACTGAATAACATTTTCATACATTGATAAAGGAGCAGGGTCTAAAGCTGATTCTGTTCTACCTGACTTACCAACAACGGTTTTGATTTCTGGAATACTGGCTACAGCCATATCCAACTGTTGTAAAATTCGTTTGTTTTCTTCGACCCCTGCGTGGGGCATAGAAGTTGGCATCAGTAGGAATGAACCCTCATTTAGTGATGGCATAAATTCTTTCCCTGTATTTTTCATAATGGAAAAACCAGCTACGACGATAAGGGTTGGAATAGATAGGAATAGTAATTTATTAGCTAAAGCCCATCTTAAGATTCGTGTGTAATAGTTTCTAAATACAGTGAATGCTCCTAATAACCCAAAACAAATAAGTCCAACAAAAATGAGATTCCAAAAAATGCTTCTATCTACACCTAGTGGTCGCCAATATTCTGCTAAAAGAAAAACTATTGCTAATGCAGAAACTCCAATATTTAAAAGATTGGCTCGTTTTTCTGTTATTTTATCCTGCATTTTTAGTAGGGCAGTAACTCCAAATGCAATTAGAATTAGTCCTAGCCAATAACCAAAGATTATTGCAACAATACCGAGAGCGACCAAAAGACCGTTGATTAAATAACCAGATGTCTTTTTTATACTCTTTTTTCTAAATAAGAACGCCGCAAATGGTGGAATTAGAAACAACGCCACAATGATGGATGCCGTTAAAGCAAATGTTTTTGTAAATGCCAACGGTCTAAATAATTTTCCTTCCGCACCAATCATTGTAAATACAGGAATAAAACTAATAATAGTGGTCATTACTGCTGTTACAATTGCTCCAGACACTTCGGCAGTAGCATTATAAACTACTGTGTTTATTGGTGCTTTTTCATTATTTTCATCTAAGTGCCTTATAATATTTTCGGAGAGTATAACACCAACATCTACCATTGTACCAATTGCTATAGCAATACCTGATAATGCAACAATGTTCGCATCAACTCCAAAGAGTTTCATCGCAATAAATACCATTAAAACTGCTACAGGTAGAAGCCCGGATATCAGAACCGAAGCGCGAAGATTAAATACCATAATGATGATTACCAAAATGGTAATTAGTATTTCTAAAGTCAGAGCTTCGTTAAGTGTTCCAAGTGTTTCTTGTATAAGTTCTGTTCTATCATAAAAAGGTACAATGGTTACTTGCGAGGTTCTTCCATCGCTCAATACTTTCGATGGTAATCCAGGACTTAATTCATTTATTTTTTCTTTAACATTATTAATGACTTCCATCGGATTTGCACCATATCGAGCTACTACAACTGCTCCTACAACTTCCGCACCTTCTTTGTCTAATATTCCTCTGCGAGTTGCTGGACCTAAAGACACTTTACCAATATCTTTTATTTTAATTGCTGTGTAATCTTCTGATGTGACGACGGCATTTTCTATATCAGCAATAGACTTGACATAACCCAAGCCACGTACCAAGTATTCGGCCTTATTTATTTCTAAGGTCTGAGCACCAATATCTTTATTACTTTCTTTTACGGCTTTTACAACGTGATGCAAGCCAATATTATATTGACGCATCAGTTCTGGATTAACATCTACTTGATATTCTTGAACATAACCTCCAATGGAAGCTACTTCCGAAACACCACTTGCAGATGACAAGGCGTACTTTACATAGTAATCCTGAATACTTCGTAATTCGTGTAAATCCCATCCGCCGGTAACTTTTCCGTTTTCGTCGCGACCTTCAAGTGTGTACCAAAATATTTGCCCCAAGCCTGTCGCATCTGGTCCTAAAGCTGGGTTTACTCCTTCTGGAAGTAATCCACTCGGTAATGAATTTAGTTTTTCGAGAATACGGCTACGACTCCAATAAAACTCTATATCCTCTTCAAAGATGATATAGATGCTCGAAAACCCAAACATAGAGGAACTACGAATGGTTTTGACTCCTGGGATGCCTAGAAGCGATGTTGTTAATGGGTACGTTATTTGGTCCTCTATATCCTGCGGAGAACGACCATCCCATTTGGTAAAAACGATTTGCTGATTTTCGCCAATATCAGGGATGGCATCTACAGCTACAGGATTGGATGGTAAAAAACCAGTATCCCAATTAAAAGGTGCATTTACTATTCCCCATCCTATGAATAGAACGAGTAGTAATACTGCAACAAGTTTGTTTTCTATTAGAAATTTTATGCTTTTGTTTAGCATTGGCTTGATAATTAAACAATTAGACAATGGTGTTAAGAAAACACCGAATACAAAGAATTATCCTAATGGAAAACATCCACTGGATAAAAAAGTCTATTGCTTAAAAATCAAATTAAATAAGTCTCGTCAAGCTTGTAGATTTGCCTTATGACGAGTGGGGGGACATAATCCCTAAATGAAGTTACATTTTTTTCCAACCCTTCAAAAAGGTTGATATAAGTATAAACGAAAGACGCAACAAATACTTGTTGGTCAAATGTTAGTTTGTCAAAAGATATTTTTAATTCATCTTGACCATCAATGATTAATTGTTCGTCAGAACAACAATCTTTTACCTTAATGGAACAACCATCAGTTGAAGGTTTTTCCATTTCCATACCGCAACCTTTTGCTTTGTGGAATATGGCAGTTTCAACTAAATTATCACCACAATAATGCATATCAATAGTAAATGACATTGTAGAGAAAAGCACTACAATTGCCATTAAAAAGGATGATATTTTGTGAAAAATTTGCTTCATTCTTGATGCAAAGGTATAAAAAACAAAATATTTTTTGTTAAAATTTTTCCTAAAAATAGTTTTATTTAAGGTTTTCAGTTCTAAAATCGTAATTATAAAAAGTGAGGAAATTAAAAATTAACTACGCTATCCAAGGCATCATCAGCATCTTTATGGATGAAGTTAGCTTGATAGTTAATTGTCGTTTTAAGGTCTGTATGACGATATAACTTTTGAAGCATTAATGGATGAATATTGTCCGCGGCAATATTCCCAAAAGAATGACGAGCAATATGCATAGTTACCTTTTTTTGAATGCCAGTTCTTTTTGCAATTTTTTTCAAATGGTCATTAAACTTTTTATTAGCGACCTTTTTCTTCCTATATATATCTTTTGCATCGGTCAAATCTGCTTTTTTCATTTCTGGGAATATAAAATCGTTATCATTTTCTTTGTCTGAAATATATTCCAACAAGATTTTTTCGACCTTATTGGGTATTTTTAGCGACAATAATTTTGAATTCTTGCCCATTCTATAATGTAATCTACCGTCATAAATTTGTGACCATCGTGTAAATAAAACGTCCGAAACACGCATTCCGGCAAAATAAAAGCTGAATAACCAAACATTTAGTGAATGTCTTTCCATATCTGAAAGCTCTGGGCAATTTTCAAGAGATTTAATTTCTTTACCAGATAGGCCTGTTTTAGTAGTTTCTGGGAATTTAATTTTAAACTTACTTGTTCCGAAAGGATATATTTCCTTACTGACCACCTTATCTTTTATTGCCCGGTTAAAAAGAAGTCTTATCAGGACCATAACATTCATAGCGGTAGTTTCAGAAAGAGTGCAAGAGCCTTTTAAATATATTTTGAACTTTTTGAGAAAACGCTCATCTATTTCTTGAAATGTAAGATTTCGAGCCTTACTATACTTCTCAATATAACTAAGCCAAGCAGAGTCTGTCGAATGCCGATTTATTTTATTTTCAGCTTCAAGGGATTCAAGGTGTTCATCCGCAAAATCAAAAAATGTAAGACTTGATGTGGGCTTGTAAATTTCCTTTTTTATTTGGAAAGCTGTCGCATCTTTATTGTTGGTCTGCAAGGCAATCAAACCTTTTCTAGCTTCTGAAAGTTTTGATGTCAAGAGGTTATTTAAACTTTCTGCATCAGGATGTGATTTCTTTATTTTAAGATTTTTTGTATCCCAATCCTCTAATTCAATATAATGCCCTATATGTTTGTAGGTAGAACGACGGTCCTTAGTTATTCTAATTGCAAGTGGATATTGGCCTTTAGAGTTGACCTTTTTACGGAGTATAATTTTTGCGCTTGTTGACATTGTAAACCTGTTTTGAGTACGAAAGTCAAATCAGGTACAACATTTGGTTTTAAAACCTTCCTAAAGATACATATTTATTAGGAAACTTGGGTACAACATAGGTACAACAAATGTTGAAATTAACTGATATTAAATGACTTTAAATAAAATGACGAAAAGGATAAATCATTGAAAATGAGATGATTTATGTCTTATTGGTGCAATATATACCAGACTTAGGATCTAGTGCCGCAAGGTGTGAGAGTTCGAGTCTCTCCGCCTGTACAGAGGGAAAAGCTCTTCAGAAATGAGGAGCTTTTTCTGTTTATAAATCCTTTAGTTTAATAGCGCTAAGTTGGTGCCGGTAAGATTTTGGACATTGGCGGTAATCTTATCAATGGGCCAGTCCCACCATTGCAGTTCCAATAGCTTGGCAATATCCGCTTCCGAAAAACGCTTCCGGATCAATTGGGCAGGGTTGCCGCCCACAATACCATAAGCTTCAACATCTTTTGTTACCGTGGAATTGCTGGCTATTATGGCCCCATCACCAATGGTAATTCCTGGCATTATGGTAGCATTATAGCCAATCCAAACATCATTGCCAATTACCGTATTGCCTTTTGAAGGATAGCCCTTACCTTCCATGGCGTGGCTCCAATCCTTGCCAAAAATGGCGAAGGGATAGGAGGAAATGGAATTGCTCAAATGATTGGCTCCATTCATTATGAAGGTTACATTGGAGGCGATCATACAGAATTTTCCAATAATGAGCTTGTCTCCAATAAAATCAAAATGATATTTCACATTTTTCTCAAAATTGGCCACATCCTCAAAATCATCGTAATAGGTGTAATCGCCCACATGTATATTGGGGTTCTTTACAATGTTCTTCAAAAAGCAAAGTCGATCGTAGTTCTCTAACGGAAACGGAATGTTTTTATCAGGTGCGTTCATAGGACTATAAATTTGATAATTAACGGTAAATTATGCCCAAAGCAGCGCTAAATGTAGCGCAAAGCGTTGATAGTTTTTAATTTTTTTAAAAATATTTAACCCGAATTGGGTTAATTGAAAAAAATACAAAAGTCCGTGAATTAAGTAAAAGTCATGACGAAGTCTTGTTATTATAAATAAATTAAAAAGAAAGGATTTGAAAGTACATGCCCAAACGGGATTATACGGGTAAGGATTCTTCTAGCTTTGGGAGATAATTGTAACGTCATGGAGAAAGTAAACTCTTGAAAAACCTCTGTAAAGTTAATGTCTTTTTTAAAATTGTCACTGAAAAGTGTTTATTGCAAATTATTGTACTTTTGGAATATGTTGCTTTCTTTAGCAATGAAATCTAAGATCAAAAATCAATGCCAAGCAATAAAAACCGACGCATTGCGGTCATAATGTTTACCGATATTGTTGGCTACACCGCTCTGATGCAGAGGGATGAAAATGCCGCAGCGGAAATGCGGGCCCGTCATAGACAGGAGTTCGAAAAAAATCATAAACTTCATAATGGGGATATCCTCCAATATTATGGAGACGGAACCCTGAGCGTTTTTTCCAGTGGGTTGGAGGCAGTGGAATGCGCCATAGCCATACAAAAAGCTTTGCAAAAGGAGAACGCCGTGCCGCTTCGCGTAGGGTTGCACCTGGGAGATATTGTTTTTGATGGAACGGAAGTTTATGGGGACGGAGTAAATATGGCTTCCCGTATAGAGAGTCTGGGAATTGCAGGTTCAATTTTGTTATCTGGGAAATTAAATGATGAGCTAAAAAACCATCCGCATATACCCACAATATCTTTGGGTGATTTTAATCTCAAGAACATTGCCAGGCCAATAGAAATATTTGCTATAAATAAGCAAGGTATACAGGTGCCCAGTCGTTCCGATCTTATGGAGGTTCCTGAAAATGAGCCCAAGTCTATTGCTGTTCTCCCCTTTGTAAATATGAGTTCCAATGCGGACAATGAATATTTTAGTGACGGCATGACAGAGGAGATCATAAACGCCCTTGCTAAAATCAAGGGATTAAAAGTAACTTCTAGAACCTCTTCCTTTCACTTTAAAAATGTTAATCTTCCCATAGCTCAGATAGGCAAGGAACTTAATGTATCTACCATCCTGGAGGGTAGCGTGCGGTTGTCCAAAAATAAAATGCGCATAACTGCACAGCTGATCGACGTAAAGAATGATTTTCATTTTTGGTCGGAAACTTTTGATAGGTCCTTGGAAGATGTCTTTGCCGTTCAGGATGAAATTAGCCTGCTCATTGCAGAAAGATTGAGGGAACATATTGGACATTTTGAAATTGAAGGCCAATTGGTCCAAGACCCCGAAGTGCCAATTGATATATACCAAGGCTATTTAAAAAGCAGGTATCATATTTTAAAGATGGGCAAGTCCGATATTGAAACAGGGATGTCAATTTTAGAAAGAATTCTAGAGGATTACCCTCATTTTGCATTGGCCCATTTGGGGATGCATCTGGCCTATACGTTATTGGGTACAATAGGTTTGGTGCCCCTACAAGAGGCCTTTGCAAAGGGACAGCCTTTTTTGGACAAGGCCATAGAATTGGATGAAAACTTGCCCGAATGTCAATTGCACCTTTCCTATGCCTCCTTGATTCAAAAATGGGACCTACAAGAAACCTATAAGCATTTAAACAAAGTGTATGAAGCGGGACCACTTGTTGACTATTACCCGAGTATGGCATCCGCCTTGGTAGCCGAAGGGAGTTTTGGTGCGGCCCGGACCTATATTGAAACCGCCCTTCAGCTCGATCCTTTCTCTTCCATAAATTATCATTTGAAGGGATTTATAGATTACTGCGAAGAAAAATATGATGATGCCATAAAGTGTTTTGAAAAGGGAGTAGAACTCAAAGTAGATTTTAAAACCTCTACATTATATTGGGGGCAGTCACTGTTGTTGATGGGTAAAGGCAAGGAAGGATTGGCCTTTTTTGAGAAATTGCCACAGAATGAAACCGAAGATATCATGAGACTGGGGGGGACAACAATGGCCCATGCGGTATTAGGTAATAAGGATAAGGCCGAAAAGGGAATAGCCAAGTTGGAAGTAGCCCTGGAAACCGATCTTATGGGGAGGGCCCTAAACTTGCTTATTCTGTGCAATGCCCTGTTGGGGAAAATACCGGAAACCATTAGCTTAATAGAACAAGGTGTTGCCCACAGATTGCCAATGATGATTTACATTTTTGTGGAACCAATATTGAAGCCCTTTTACGGAATGCCCCGTTTTAAGGAACTTAGGAGGCAAGTTTTGGGTGAAGACAGTAAATTTTCGACCAAGAAACGGAAGTATCAAAAATCGTTGTTCAATAATACACAGCTCAGGGAATATAAGAAAAATTTGGATCGGTTAATGTTGGAAGAGGAGCCCTACTTGGACCCCAACCTTACACTTCCGATTTTGGCGGAAATGATGGAAATTCCTTCCAATCATTTATCGCAGCTGCTAAATGAGGGGTATGGGAAAAATTTTGCCGATTATGTGAACACCTACCGTCTGGAAGCTTTTAAGGCCAAGGTGGCCGACCAATCCCAAAGACAGCTCACTATTCTTGCATTGGCATATGATAGCGGCTTTAACTCCAAGACCGTCTTTAACACCTATTTTAAAAAGATAATGGGTACAACCCCCAGAGCTTATTGGAAAAAAATAGTGGCTTAAAAGGTTCCGATTTGTAATCCAGAACGACCAGTCCTGACATTTTATACATCTTTGTCTCAAATAAAACTATTCTAATTTAAGAATTAATATAGGTTTTATAACAGCTTACAATTAATATAATTTTACTTAAAAATGTATAAGGATTTTTTTGTTGGGACCGCAATTCAGATAGCAATGATCATTACCATCTTAATTACCTCATGCTCCCGTAATGATACAGACTCATATGAAAATAAATACCTGGAGATTCCAGATTCTAGTTTTGAAGCCATTTTAATAGAGCATGGTATAGATTCTGACGGGGTCCTAAATCAAAGGATGTTGAGAAAAGATGCTTCGGAAGTAAGTGTTCTGGATTTAAATTTTTCAAGTGAAGGTGTAATTAGTGATTTGACCGGAATTGAGGGCTTCGTAGGGCTAAGGAAGCTATCCGTAATGCAACATGAACTAGTGAGCATCGACTTAAGTTCCAATACTTTATTGGATACCTTATACCTTGCCGGTAACTTTATTTCCAGCATTGACGTAAGTAACAATCCCAATTTAATTATGTTGGATGTGCAGTCTAACCAGCTTAGTGCCATTAACGGACTTTCCAAAGCGGTTCACTTAAAAGAATTAAATCTATCCTTTAACGAATTGGAAGAATTTAGCATTGAAAATGAAACTCTTGAAATATTGAAAATAAGCAATAACTTATTGCATTCCTTTGATGTCAAAAGATCTATAAATCTGAAAAATATATTGCTAACAACGAATGAGCTAACTTCTGTAGGTTTTGGCAAAAATGTAAAATTGGAAACCTTATTGATTTCTGACAATAAAATTCAGAATATAGATCTTGAACATAATACAGGTTTAACACACCTCTATATTTCAAGTAATTCGCTTACTGATCTGAATGTGGGCAGTAATCAGGAATTAATTGATTTAAAGGTGGATAGAAATCCTAATTTAAACTGTATCAGAATTGAAAGTGGACAGAACATACCTAATGTTTCAATATCCGAATACCAAGAATTAAATACTTCCTGTGAATAACCAAAAATCCCACAACTCAAAAAAGGTTTCATATGTCCTTCAATAGAATACAGCAATTGGACCTTCATTTTAAATATTTCCTGTACATAGCCCGGAAATACTATTTTTAGGGTTTCTTTAAGATTGATACTTATGACATATAAAATAGAGTCCATTTCCCAGGCCGAATACCCCGTGGTGGTTGAGGTTTGGGAGGCCTCCGTAAGAGCCACACACCAATTTTTAAGGGAAGAGGACATTGCCTATTTTAAGCCGTTGATGTTGAACGAGTACTTAAAGGCAGTACAATTAAGGTGCGTTAGGAATGAGGTCAAGGAAATAATCGGATTTATGGGAGTGGAAGGTCGGCATTTGGAAATGCTATTTGTACATCCGGCTTACCGGGGAATGGGAATAGGCAAAAGTTTATTGACTTACTCCATACAAGAATTGAATGTAAATAAGGTGGATGTAAATGAACAGAACGAACAAGCTGTTGATTTTTATAAATATGTTGGATTTAAAACAGTAAGTCGTTCGGAATTGGATGCCTCGGGAAAACCTTACCCAATTCTGCATATGGAATTAAGAAAGTAAGAGCATCTTTATTTGTCCTGTGGTTGAAAAGAATTGCAATGCTTACATACTGGATTGGGCATGGCAAGACATTTTGTTCCGATTCCGAAACCCGAACGATTGGCTTAAAACTGCGCGATACATTTGTCATATAAAAAATGAAAAAATGAAAAAATGAAAGCGATCATAACAACAAAGTATGGCTCACCCAAGGTTTTGCAACTCCATGAAATTCCAAAACCCGTACCCAAAGAAAATGAAATTTTGATAAAAGTAAAAGCTGCTAGTGTAACCACCGCAGATACTATGATGCGTAAAGGAAAACCATTCTATGGAAGGCTTTTTATGGGTATGACCAAACCCAAGTACCCAATATCTGGAACCGGATTTTCGGGTGTGGTCAAATCTATTGGTAAAAATGTAAGCCTCTTTAAGGAAGGAGATCCTGTTTTTGGCGAATCGGTATTTGGACAAGGCAGTAATGCCGAATACTTATGTATTCCGGAAAATGGATTGGTGGCCCTGAAACCTATAAAAGTATCTTTTGAGGAGGCCTCAGTCCTATGTGACGGACCTTTGACCTCTTGGAACTATTTAAAGAAAATGGGCGATGTAAAAAGTGGACAGAAAGTGCTTGTAAATGGGGCTTCCGGAAGTCTTGGTTCTGCAGCGGTGCAATTGGCCGATTATCTTGGTGCGGACGTCACCGCGGTCTGCAGTTCCCCCAATTTGGATTTGGTAAAATCGCTGGGAGCGGATCATACCATAGATTATACAAAGGTAGATTTTACTAAAACAGAAAAGAGGTACGATATTATTTTTGATACTGTGGGCAAAAGTTCGTACCTCAAAAGCAAAAAAGTACTGGTTAAAAATGGCACCTACCTTTCACCTGTACTTAGTATGCCACTGTTGTTTCAAATGCTGTGGACCTCTATATTTAGTAGTAAAAAAGTAAAGTTTGCCGCCAC
Organism: Arenibacter flavimaris; assembly: GCF_030291335.1. Classification (NCBI taxonomy): domain Bacteria; kingdom Pseudomonadati; phylum Bacteroidota; class Flavobacteriia; order Flavobacteriales; family Flavobacteriaceae; genus Arenibacter; species Arenibacter flavimaris. The sequence continues at coordinate 47,561 of NZ_JASWIM010000032.1, read as the reverse complement.
AGGGCTTTTGGCAGTCCCAGAACTTGGTGCCATGTTGAATGAGCTCACGAAGTTATTGATGGCCGATAAATTAAAGTTGATCATAGATAAGCGTTACTCCCTTCATGAGGTTGCCAAAGCCCATAGCTATGTAGACACCGGCCACAAAAAAGGCAATGTAGTAGTAAAGTTATAGCGCTCTTTCTCTCTTTTAATCTTCAAAAATAATACGAGCTGGATTTACAACTCTTATTTGAGGTGATTATCCATAGTTTTCCTTTGGCTTAAATAAAAAGTAACCAAATCATTTATGGCACATTTAGTAAGGAAAATTACATTTTATCCGTAGTTTGTTAGAGTTGAACGTTGATATTTTGATACACGGGGATTCCATGCTAACTTTATAATTGAATTTCTGTCTTATTTGGATCTATGAAATTTAAACCTAGGAATATCCTAGTCTAGTTTAATTATCTCTCCTGTGTTACTGCGGTGACTATGGAAAACAATAAATTAAGGAATGAAAAAGAAATTTAATTTTATAGACTTGGTATTGACATTCAGCGGTGCCTTTGCGGTTATTGTATTGTTGTTGGTAGCTTCCAAGTTTTTATAGTTGTGCTTGGGATTAAGCTTATAGGAAAGTTTCTTAAAATTAACGGTCCATGGATGCCAATTTTTACATAAAAATGGTATCTTATCATGGAGCAATTTATGTTTTAATTTAAATATAAAATAATGTCTAAAACATCCGCCCGTTGGTTATTGGTATTGGGTCTTGTCGTTGTCAGCTTTGGGGTCGGTATTTACTTGCAGGATTTAAAACATCAAGAAAGCACCAAGGCAGCCTGGAAGGCCAACCGCTTCAATGTGGCTAGGTTTAACAAAATAATGAGGTATGCCGGGGATATGAATGATCATAATTGGGCTACTATGCGGGATAGCATTGGTAGTCAATTGGATAGTTTGATGATATTGAGGTTCAGAAAAGAAGTTGATAGCATAAAAAAATCGAAATAATAAAATTTCCGGATTAAATTTGTCCAAGTGGTTACCTGTCATGGGGATAAGGAAGTACCGCGGGAAAATAATCGTTAGAAGCAACCTAAGAGGGTTGCTTTTTTTGTGGGTAACAACACAGATAGGTCTTGCATTTTTGATTTGAATAGTTAACTTAGAGGAAAATAAATATAATAGGAATAAAATTGTGTGGAACATTATAAACCTCACAATTGGTATTATATTGTTTACATAAAAATATTAAATTGCTACTATGGACATTGAATCGTGGGAATGGATATTTCAGTTGTTGGGACGCTTTCACCCTTTGGTGGTGCATTTTCCCATAGGCCTGTTAGTGGTTGCTTTGTTTCTGGAGTTTTTAACCCTGGGGGGTAAGCGACAAGGCCTCAGGGAGGGAATTAATTGGATGGTATTTTTGGGAACTGTGTTTGCCTCACTGGCCGCGGTCTTGGGCTGGTTACTTCGTACCTATGACGAATATGAAGGCGAGTTGGTTCAATTTCATCAGAATGCGGGTATTATCACTGCTGTTTTGGCCGTTGTTACCTGGTTTTTGTTACGCAGTACCTTAAATGGAAAACTTACCAATTACATATATTACCGTTTTGGGTTATCAGCAACAGTATTGGTTTTGGTCGTGGCGGGTCATTTGGGAGCGAATCTAACCCATGGGGAGGATTATTTAAGCAGTGTCTTGCCCCATAATCAAGATTCATATGATAATGAAAGGACAAAGGAACTATTAACAGAATTAAAAGGGCTGGATTCTTTGTCTGAAGTCCAACAGGAAAGTTTAAATCTGGGAGTCCGGGCCATATTGGCACATAATTGTTATCAATGCCATAGCGAAAATAAACAAAAGGGAGATTTGGTATTGGATAATAAACGAGGAGTCTACCAAGGCGGGAAGTCGGGCCCTATTATTGTGGCGGGCAGGCCGGAAGAGAGTGAGATGTTTTTAAGGGTAAACCTTCCTCCCGATCATGATGATGTAATGCCAAAGAAAGGAAAGGTATTGAAGGATAGTGAAATTAAGTTGATAGAGTTGTGGATCAAAAATGGCGCTAAATGGTCGGATGGGGCACTAAAGATTTTTCCAGAGGCCGAGTTGGCCCTTTCACAGCCCGAATTACCCGAAGGCAGCATGGAGAGCCACCCTTTGGACAAAATAATGGATACCTATTTTAAGGAGGAAAAATTAAAATGGCCAAGGATCGTGGACGATAGGACTTTTATTAGACGAACTTATCTGGATATCCTCGGTTTGCTTCCAGAGCCCATAAAAATAGATCAATTTGTGAATGATGGGGATAAAGGGAAAAGGGCGAAGCTCATCGATGAATTGTTGGCGGATAAACATAATTATACCCAACACTGGTTAAGCTTTTGGAACGATTTACTTAGGAACGATTACAGTGGTCCGGGATTTATAACGGGAGGACGTAAGCAGATTACGGATTGGTTGTACAAGTCGCTTATGGAAAATAAGCCTTATGATGTCATGGTCAAGGAACTTATAAATCCAAATGAAGCATCGGAAGGATTTATTAAAGGGATTAAATGGCGGGGTTTGGTCAATGCCAGTCAACGCACCGAAATGCAGGCCGCCCAAAATATTGGTCAGTCGCTGATGGGGGTGAATGTAAAATGTGCCTCCTGTCATAATAGTTTTGTTAGCAATCTTACTTTGGAACAATCCTACGGCTTTGCTTCGATTTTTGCCGATTCCATTTTGGAACTGAATAGATGTGATATGCCCATTGGGAAACTGGCCGAAGTGAATTTTCTATATCCGGAACTGGGGTCGGTAGAGGCAGAGGGTGTTAAGGAAAGATTGTTTTTGCTTTCAGAGATAATGGTAAAACCTGAGAATGGTAGACTTTACCGTACCATTACCAACAGGTTTTGGAAACGATTTATGGGAAGGGGGATAGTGGAACCTGTGGACGAAATGGACAATGAACCATGGAATGCCGATCTGTTGGATTGGTTGGCTGCCGATTTTGTAAATTCCGGGTTTGATATAAAACACCTCATGAAAATGATCATGACGTCCAAATCTTACCAACTGGAAACAATGCGATTGGAAAATCAGGAAGATTTGAAAAAGGGGTATGTGTTCAAAGGTCCCATACTTAGGCGTTTAAGTGCAGAGCAATTCTCCGATGCCGTTAGCCAGGTAGTGGCCCCTATGTATTATGCGGCGGCTTACGACCCCAATAATGAAGGCCTGCCATTTAATAGGATCTGGCACAGGGAAATTAAGTTTGATCGAGATGTATTGCCCGAACCAGGAAGGCGGTATTTTAGGCATAGTTTCAATTTAAATGATAAAGAAATAATGGCGGCCAAAGCTTTGGTTTCTGTAGATCATTCCTATGTCCTGTACCTCAATGGCAAAAAAATATCGGAAGGTGCCGATTGGAGAAAGGTAGATCGTTTAGACGTGGCCGATATGCTTGTTCCTGGAGACAATATATTGGCTATAGAGGGAGATAACGAAGGAGCCATTGCCAATCCCGCTGGAATCTTATTTGCCATGAAAATCCAGTATGGGGATGGGACGGAAATGTTGGTCACCTCCAACGATAAATGGAAAAGCACGGATAAACTACCTGAAAAGGGATGGGTAAGCTTAGCATTTGATGATGATGGTTGGCAAGGTGTCCGTAATTATGGTTCCGGTAATTGGGACAAGTTGGTGAATTTCAATTTTGAAAATACAGGACGGGAATTCGCAAGGGCCAGCCTTGTAAAACAACATCCCTTTATGAAGGTTATGGGAAGGCCCACTAGGGAAAATGTAGCCACAACAAGGGACGAACAAGCTACTTTGTTGCAGGCACTGGAATTGACCAATGGGGAGTATTTTAATGGGGTGCTAAAGGAAGGGGCAAAGGAATGGCTCCAGAAATATGGAGATAAGAACGAGGAAATAGTACTAAATTTATATCAAAAGACATTGGGTAGAAATCCTACCGATAAGGAAAGGGGAATAATGTTGAATGCCTTGCAAACCGATGCAAAGGATGAAGCCTTGCAAGATCTTTTTTGGTCCATGTTTATTTCACCCGAATTTCAATTTATATACTAAGCAATAATGAATAAGGATTTACATATCAATGCACGTAGGGATTTTGTAAAAAAGATGGCCGCGGCCAGTCTGTCGGCTGCCACCACAAGTATCCCCATTGCTAGTTTTTTAAGTTCCTGCAATTCGGCGCCTGCAATAACCTCCAAAGCGGATACGGTTATATTGCTTTGGATGGCAGGTGGAATGGCCCATACCGAAACATTCGACCCCAAAGCATTTGTACCTTATTCCAAGGGTGTGGAGAGCAAAAGGGTTTTAAGCACCTTTCCCAAGGTGCCTACAATTGTTGATGGTCTACAATTTTCACAAGGATTGGAATCTATTGGGAGTGTAATGGATAAAGGAGCCATAATCCGTTCCTATAAATCCGCAGACCTTGGCCATATTCTGCATACGCGACATCAGTATCACTGGCATACCTGCTATGAGCCGCCACAATCGGTCCAGGCTCCACACATAGGTGCGTGGATAGCCAAGGAGTTAGGCCCTGTAAACCCTGTTATCCCCCCATTTATTGCCATGGGGCAGCGATTTACCGTTGGGGAGGCAGAGGAACTAAAGGCATTTCATTCTGCCGGATTCTTAGGGAGTGAATATGGTCCTTTTCTAATACCGGACCCTTCCACAGGTTTGGATAGTGTAAGGCCGCCCCAAGGAATGTCCCTTAAGAGATTTGAAGCCCGTTACAAACTTTATAAGGAGTTGGCCAATAAGAGCAAGATTATGGAAGGCGGAAGCGATTATCAAAGGGAATCCCTGATGCGCTCCATGGAACAATCCTATCGGTTGTTAAATTCTCCTGAAGCAAAGGTATTTGACCTATCACAGGAACCCAAGGAGGTGTATGACACCTATAACACTGGTAGATTTGGACTAGGGTGTCTATTGGCAAAAAGGCTGGCCATGAACGGAGGTAGGTTCATTAGTGTATCAACGGAGTATGAGCCTTTTCTTGGCTGGGATACCCATGAAAATGGCCATACCCGGGCCGCGAAAATGAAAGAGCTTATTGATAGGCCTGTTGCCCAACTCATTAAAGATCTGGACGAGTCCGGGCATTTGGATAGAACGCTGATTATTTTGGCCAGTGAATTTAGTAGGGACGCCATTATGGAAGGTCGCCCTGGGGTACCCGTGCAGGACCAAGTTGATCAACCAGATATTATTGAGGATGAAAAATTCTATGGTATGCATAGACATTTTACGGACGGTAGTTCCATTCTCATGTGGGGCGGTGGAGTCAAGAAAGGTTTGGTGTATGGCAAAACAGCCGATGAGCGACCCTGTTCTTCCATTGAAAACCCAGTGGTTATAGATGAAATACACCAATCTATATACCATGCCTTGGGAATGGATCCTGAAACAAATTACACTATTGAAGGCAGGCCATTTTACACCACTCCTGATGGGCAGGGCAAACCAATATTGGACCTGTTTGGCGAAAGAATAGTAACCTAGATTGCTTGTGTGGGTTCATTGTGCATATATGTGCCAAATTGAACCTAACTCCAGAGTAATAAAACAAGTACCCGTCATTATTGGGAAAAAGAATACGACCCAGAATTGTTTGGGTCTGAAAGGCTAGGGCAGGTTCCTCTTAAAAGAAACCAAAGGCCGCTAAAATCAAACAGACTACCACAGCCAATAGGATGGCAACCAATACTACGACCATAAGGCTTAGGAATCCATTGAGCACCCTTGTGCCAAAAGTAACATCTTCCATGATATTTAGATTTTAAAACAATTTAATGAATTATCCTCAAATTATCATGTGTTTTAGGGGCAAATCCGTTAAATGACCATGATTTGGTATACTAATCCGTTGTACTGTAAAAATTTTCGATAAAATACTGATAATCAGCAAGTGGTATTTTCTTACTTACTAAGTTTTTTGCTTAGTTCTTCCAAGGTAATTCCTTTGGTCTCGGGCATTATAAAAATAACAAAGAGCAATTGAAGCACCATCATAAAGGCGAAGAACCCAAATACTGGTCCTGGTCCCACCCATGCAAAAAGTGCGGGAATCGAGGAGGGTATAAGCCATGCCAGTACCCAATGTACAGAACTGCCAAAGGCCTGACCGGAGCCTCTTAGGTGATTGGGGAATATTTCGGAAATAAAGACCCAAATTACGGCACCCTGACCAATGGCGTGGGAGGCAATAAATAAGAAAAGAAAAATAGGGACAGCCATGCCTTCCCAGTTTAAAATAAATGCGGCAGCTACCAGAGACAGTGAAATTATATATCCAATAGAGCCAAAATACATTAATTGCTTTCGGCCAAGGCGGTCTATTAGGAATATACCCAAAAGGGTAAAGATAAGGTTGGTGATACCGATTCCTATACTGCTCAGTAGGGCTGTGCTTTCTCCCAACCCTGCAGCTTCGAATATCCTGGGAGCGTAGTATAAAAATGCGTTGATTCCGGAGAATTGATTAAAAAAGGCAATAAGAAAAGCCAATGTCAGGGGAAATCGATATTTCTTCATAAAAATATTCTCGGAGGCAGCAGCACTTTCTTCCCCGGAGGTAATTTCCGCCTCCAGTTCTTCCAATGAGAGGTCTGGGTTTATGGAATACAGTATTTTTTTAGCCTCTTCAGTCCTGTTTTTGGTCAAAAGCCATCTTGGGCTTTTAGGGACGGTTAGAACAAATAAGGTGTAGATTATGGCAGGAAAAGCTTCCACACCTACCATCCAGCGCCAATCGTTTTCGCCCACATTGCTAAGGGCATAATTGGACATGAAGGCCACGAGAATTCCAAATACAAGCATAAATTGATATAGGCCGACCAATCTTCCCCGATTTTTTGCCGGCGCAATTTCTGAGATATAGGCCGGGGCCGCCACTGTGGATGCACCGACCCCCAAGCCACCAATAAACCTAAATATCCCGAAGGTGACGGGGTCGTTGGCAAAGGCAGATCCTATTGCGGAGATGGAATATAGGATACCAATCCATATAAGGGTGTTTTTTCTACCTATCTTATTGGTGGGGATTCCACCCAGAATTGCCCCTGTAACAGTTCCGAACAAAGCCATGCCTATAACCACTGTTCCGTGAAAAGCTTCCGAGGAGTTCCATAAAAGTTGTAACTTTTTTTCGGCGCCTGAAATTACTACTGTATCGAAGCCAAATAAAAATCCGGCCAATGCGGCAATAAGGGAAATACGAAGAATTTTGGAATCCATAATTTGGTTCGTTGGTTTTTGTAAAGCTAACAAAAAAAGTAAACCAAATGTATAGACTATTTAAGATAGGGCAATTTTGGGCCTTAGTGTATCCCGTGTTTTGGACTTTTGACCATTTTTGGTTTTGGGTTTCAATTTTATGGGATCCGGTTTCTTGATAACTTCCTTTTTTGGAGATGAAGCTCCCTTTTCAGTTGGGGTTGTGCCTTGTTGTTCTCTTACCGGTTCCCTACACGAAAGACAGGAAAGTGCAAAATAAGTTACTGTGACCAAGGTTAAAGTTCGGAAATATTGCATAGTCGTACATAGGTGTTCATATTAATGTACGTATATAGGTCATGATTTGGATGCTTGCTCCTTTATTTTCAGAGACATAGGTGCTGTTGATAGTACCGGTTTTTGAGAGATATTTTAAATCTCCTGACAGTTTGTTTATTATAGTTTTGAACTCCATTTTGGATTTTACTACCAATATTCCTCCTTTATTTACCAAATCTTCGGCTTCCTTAAATCCTTTGTAGTTTGGGCCAATAATTACGGGAACTCCGTATACTGCAGGTTCCAATGTGTTGTGCAAGCCAGTGGCGAAGCCACCACCTACATAGGAAATGTCCGCATAACTATAAATTTTGGTCAACAAGCCAATGGTGTCTACAATAAGTACCTCGTAGTCGGCTAGATTTTTACTCTCAATTTCAGAAAAAAGTACTGTTTTCTTTTGTATGGACGCCCTTAATTTGTTGATATGTTCCAATTTTATGTTGTGGGGCGCAAGAACAAATTTTAAAGGGGATGTGACAGAGTTTATATACGGGACCAAAATTGCCTCGTCCTCGGGCCAAGTGCTGCCGGCCACTACAGTTTGTGTATCATTCTTAAACGCTTGCATGAATTTTAAATGGTTGTCTCGCTGGAGAATTTCAACCACCCTATCAAATCTGGTATCCCCGCTGATATCTGTATTTCTAATGCCAATTCCCTCCAATAATGCAATGGATTTGTTGTCCTGGACAAAAATATGGGTGAAATTGCGTAGGGCGCTGCGCATAAAACCACCTAAACTTTTGAAATAAATTTGATCATCCTTGAAAAGGGCAGATATGAGTATGGTGGGTATTTTATGTTTGTTCAAGGCCCTTAGATAATTGGGCCAAATCTCGTACTTAACAAAAATCACCAGCTTTGGATCCACAATGTCTAGGAATTTTTTGACATTTTTTGAGGTGTCCATGGGCAGGTAGGTGACCATATCGGCCGCTGTTGTATTTTTTTTGACCTCATAGCCCGAAGGGGAAAAGAATGTAACCAATATTTTATATGTTGGGTAATCCTTTTTTAAATTTTCTATAATGGGAAGGCCTTGTTCAAATTCTCCCAAAGAGGCGGTGTGGATCCAGATTATGCGATCCTCTTTTGCAATATTCTTTATAAGGTAGGGCAGCACTCCTTTACGCCCCCTTGCGAAAAGTTTAATTTTTGGATGAAAGAGCGCTATCAATTCCAGGAAAAGAGCGGACAATTGTACGGCAAAATTATATATAGCAAACACTGAATCTTCGTTTGGGGCTAAAATACGCTTCTTTACATAAATTCCATTGGCTGCCAATCCTTATTTTTGTAATATTGTTTCCTCCAAACCAAGTTTGGAATCTAAGTTTTATTCAATGAGGAAAATACAAATGGTTGACCTAAATGGTCAATATGAGGTTATAAAGGAAGAAGTAAACGCCTCTATCTCCAAAGTACTGGAAACAGCTGCATTTATTAACGGTCCAGAGGTGCATGCCTTTCAAAAGGAGTTGGAAAACTATTTGGGCGTGAAACATGTAATTCCATGTGCCAATGGTACCGATGCCTTGCAAATAGCTATGATGGGACTGGGTCTGAAACCGGGGGATGAGGTAATAACTGCCGATTTTACTTTTGCAGCAACGGCAGAGGTAATTGCCCTTTTACAACTTACTCCTGTTTTGGTAGACGTGGAACAGGACAGTTTTAATATAGATCCAATAGCCTTGGAAAAGGCCATTACTCCAAAAACTAAGGCAATAGTACCTGTGCATTTATTTGGACAATGCGCCAATATGGACGCTGTATTGGAAATTGCGGAAAGGCATAACCTATATGTAATAGAAGATAATGCCCAGGCCATTGGTGCCGATTATACCTTTAGTAATGGTAAAAAGCAGAAAGCCGGTACTATGGGACATGTGGCGGCAACCTCATTTTTTCCGTCCAAGAACTTGGGTTGTTATGGAGATGGTGGGGCTATATTTACCAATGATGGTGATTTGGCGCATACCCTAAGGGGAATTGTGAACCATGGGATGTACGAACGTTATCATCACGATGTGGTGGGGGTAAACTCTAGATTGGACTCTATCCAGGCAGCAGTGCTGCGAGCTAAGCTCTGTAGGTTGGATGATTATAATGCCAGTAGGAGGGCGGCAGCAAAAAAATATACCGAAGCCTTTAGTGGGAACAAGAATATTGTTGTTCCACAAATGGCCAATGGCTGTAGGGAGATATGTGATACTTGTGATTGCCATGTATTCCATCAATATACCTTGAGGATCTTAAATGGCCAGCGCGATGCGTTGGTTAAGCATTTGGCTGAAAAGCAAATTCCTTGCGGGGTGTATTACCCAATACCTTTGCACAGGCAAAAAGCATACTTGGATGAGCGTTATAAGGAGAAGGATTTTCCAATAACCAATCAATTGGTCAAAGAGGTTATTTCTTTGCCAATGCACACCGAGCTGGACGATGAGCAAATTTCCTTTATCACCGGGACCATTAACCAGTTTATAGGGGAATAACGGTAAAACGCTTTGGTGCGGTCAAGTTTAATTAACGAAAATGAAAACCAAAATTTAAAATAAAAATTAATAAATGAAAATACTCGTAACGGGAGGTTTGGGATTTATAGGTTCCCATACCACGGTAGAATTACAGAATAAAGGCTATGAAGTAATTATTATTGACGATCTGTCCAATTCAACCGAAAAGGTTTTGGATGGTATTGTGGCCATTACGGGGAAGAGACCAATTTTTGAAAAATTAGATTTGAAAGAAAGGTCAAAAGTTGAGGACTTTTTTAAAAGACATCAGGATGTAGCCGGTGTTATTCATTTTGCGGCCTCCAAAGCGGTTGGTGAAAGTGTGGAGAAACCATTGTTGTATTACGAGAACAATATTGGTACATTGGTTTATTTGCTAAAGGAGCTTTCGCAAAAGAGCCAGTCCAGCTTTATATTTAGTTCATCTTGTACCGTTTACGGACAAGCCGATAAAATGCCCATTACGGAAAGTGCACCTGTAAAAACGGCAGAATCACCTTATGGTAACACCAAGCAAATGGGAGAGGAAATTATTCGTGACACCTGTAAGGTGACGCCGAGCTTAAATGCTATTGCACTTAGGTATTTCAATCCAATGGGAGCCCATCCAAGTACGGAAATTGGTGAATTGCCAATTGGTGTACCGCAAAACTTAGTGCCCTTTATTACCCAAACAGGCATGGGCATTCGGGAACAACTTTCGGTTTTTGGGGGCGATTACCCCACTGAGGACGGTACCTGCATTAGGGATTATATTCATGTGGTAGATCTGGCCAAGGCCCATGTAGTGGCATTGGAAAGATTGATGAACGGTAAAAACCAGGATAATTATGAAGTGTTCAATGTGGGGACAGGGAAAGGCAGTTCGGTTTTAGAGGTTATTAAAAGCTTCGAAAAAGTGTCCGGAAAAAAATTGAATTATAAAATTGTGGACAGGAGACCGGGAGATATTACATCGGCCTATGCCGATACCACCAAAGCTAACACGGTTTTGGGTTGGAAGGCCAAATCTACTCTGGATGAAGCCATGGAGTCGGCCTGGCTTTGGGAGAAAAAAATCAGAAAATAAATTTCGGGAACCGACCTTTCCTTTTTAACGATATCCAAGAGAGGTATGCACGCAATGCCAGCCTCCATTGTTCTAGGTTACTGGGTGATTTGGAAAAATTGACCTAGGGAAAAGCAACCCATCCGAATCCTGTGCATCCTAAAAATAAAGGACCTTATGAAATCATTTATTGTTTTAACATTTGTTTTGTTAGCGCTAAATTGCAGTGATAACGATACGGATGATGCCTCCAATTGTTCCGATGTATTTTGCACCCAAGAATTTAGGACCATTACAGTTAGTGTCAAAGACAGGGATGGCGTTGCCGTGGCCTTGGATAAATTTAAAGTTGTGGTTTTGGCTGGTGGAGAGGATATTACCCTGAATACCGCAAATGGTGAGTATGATGGGATGATAAAAAATGGTACCTACCCCTTATTTAGTGATAAGTATTCAATGGAATACAGAAATAAGGAACTTGAAGTCAACTTCAAAGGGTATATAGGGAATAGTTTAGTGGTGGACTCCCATTATACGGTGGGTGCAGATTGCTGTCATGTTACACTTATTGAAGGGGAAACGGCTATTGTAATAGATAATCCTTGATCCGAAGTGGAATATGAAATGTCCTATTTTTTAAAAGGTGCCCAGGTAGATTTGGGTTTGTTCTAGGTAATTTCATCGAAAAAAGGGGCGGGATTGCTGAAATGTAAAAAAAGTGGACTTTATTGCGCTTTCTTAAAAACCATTTCAAATAAAATTTCGTAAGTAGTATATGGTTGTAAATTTTCCCAGCATTTCGGCGCTTTTAAAACATGCCAAAGACCAAAGTCTTTATCAGGATCTAGTATCGCAACTGCAGAAAGATTTTGTGTTCGCCAATGTATTTATAGAATTGCCGGACAATATACCCCCAAAGGATCTAAAGACGTTGGTACATGAGAAAGTTTATTATTTGATCATGGAGAAATTTACCGATTATTTAAATCTACTTTACATTATAGATGTTCCTGAAAAAGCTGTCAAGGCCATTGAGACCACGGATGTGGTCGAAATTTCGGAACAGGTTACTTTTGAGATATTAAAGAGGGAATGGCAAAAAGTATGGTTTAGGAACAAGTATGGTTCCTAGCCTAGAAATATACCCGCACAAAAGGCATCAAGGCATTGGCGTAAATACTTTTTTGTGTGTCGTGCAATACATTGTATCGCATGCCCAAGGTTAGGTTTCTATTGCTATAGCCTAGACCAAGAAACAATGCCGGCGACCAATAGTTTTCTTCCTTATTGCCACCATCCAACTCTAATACCCTATTTACCCTTAGTTGTTCCAGTTCGCCCGAAAGTTGCAAGGCAGGAATTGGATTGTAGAGGGATAAAAGACTACCGCCATAGGCCATTAATTGTGCATTTCGAAATTTGGCATAGTTGAAATTTATTCCCACTCCCATACCCAGTTGTTCGGTGGCCTGATAAATAGCACTGGGAGAGATGGATGTGTTAAAGGAATTATTGCCAAACCCAAGGCCAAAATTGCCTCCAAAATATACGCGGTTCCAAAAATCGGAATTCCCAAGGGTTGATTGCGAATGACCAAAACTCCAGAAAACCGAAAAAAAAACACCTAAAATCAAGCTTTTTTTTAAGGAAGGGCTATTTATCATAATTATTGTAATAATTTTCCAATATTAAGGGCTAAGATAAGCTTAGATATGCTAAATGTTGTATTTTTGAATAAATTTTGTTCAAAAGACAGAGAGACTTTTTCATGGATAAATATTCCTTTTTAAACGCTGCGCATACTTCTTATTTCGCAGAATTATACGATAAGTATTTAATAAATCCCGATAGTGTAGAGCCTAGTTGGAGGGCCTTTTTTCAAGGATTCGATTTCGGTATGGAAAATTCCATGGGCGGGATGGATGATGAATTGCAGACGGCACCTTTGTCCGTAGCTGGAGGTCACGAGGTTGAGGTTCCCGAAAGACTTCAGAAGGAATTTCAGGTAGTTCGACTTATAGATGGGTACAGGACAAGGGGGCATTTGTTTACCAAAACCAATCCGGTTAGGGAAAGAAGGCAATATTTCCCCACCTTGGAGATTGGGAATTTTGGACTTGCTCCAAATGATTTGGATACCACGTTTACTGCTGGGGAAATTTTGGGTATAGGCCCCAGTACCTTGCGTGAAATTATAGAGCACTTAACACGTATCTATTGTGATGCCATTGGGGTGGAGTACATGTATATCAGAAACCCTGAGAGGGTGGAATGGATACAAAATTGGTTGAATGTCAACGACAATCATCACAAATACGATGCAGATAGGAAAAAGCACATTCTTAAAAAACTAAACGAGGCGGTTTCCTTTGAAGGTTTTCTGCATACCAAATATGTGGGCCAAAAGAGGTTTTCTTTGGAAGGTAGTGAATCGTTGATACCTGCATTGGATGCCGTAGTGGAAAAGGCGGCCGAAATGGGTGTTGAGCAATTTGTTATGGGAATGGCGCACAGGGGCCGCTTGAATGTTCTGACCAACATATTTGGAAAGAAGGCAAAGGATATTTTTAGCGAGTTCGATGGAAAGGATTATGAGCAGGAAATTTTTGATGGGGATGTGAAATATCATTTGGGGTGGACCTCTGAGCGGAAAGCTAAAAATGGTAAGAAAATAATTATGAACATAGCACCAAACCCTTCCCATTTGGAGACTGTTGGTGCTGTTGTTGAAGGTATTGCCAGGGCAAAACAGGATGCTCGTTATAAGGATGATTTTTCCAAAGTATTGCCTATAGTAGTCCATGGTGACGCTGCCATTGCAGGTCAGGGATTGGTATATGAAGTGGTGCAAATGGCAAATTTGGATGGTTATAAAACCAATGGAACCATTCATATTGTTGTAAATAATCAAATTGGGTTTACTACCAATTATTTGGATGCCCGTAGCTCTACCTATTGTACGGATGTGGCCAAGGTAACCCTAAGTCCGGTACTGCATGTTAATTCCGATGATCCGGAGGCAGTGGTGCATGCTTCGCTTTTTGCCTTGGAATTCCGTATGCGTTTTCAAAGGGACGTATTTTTAGATCTTTTGGGATATAGGAAATATGGACATAATGAAGGTGATGAGCCACGTTTTACCCAGCCAAAGCTTTACAAGGCAATCGCCAAGCATAAAAACTCAAGGGATATTTATGCAGAAGCTTTGATAAAGGAAGGTATTATAGGGGATAGTTTTGTGCGGGAATTGGAAGAACAGTATAAAGCCTCTTTGGAAGAGGAATTGGAAGATTCCAGAAAAGAGGATAAGACCGTAATAACCCCCTTTATGGCCGATGAATGGAGCGGGTACACCCATGTACGGGAATGGGAAATGATGGATGCGGTGGATACAAAATACGATAAAAAGAAACTTACGGCCATAGCCAAGGTGTTAACCGAACTGCCAAAAAATAAGAAGTTCTTACGCAAAGTTGAAAAGTTGGTGAATGACCGTAAGGCCATGTTTTTTGAAAATGACAACTTGGATTGGGCCATGGGGGAGCTATTGGCTTACGGTACGCTTCTGGAGGAAGGTTACGGGGTGCGTATGTCCGGTCAGGATGTTGAAAGGGGTACTTTTTCACATCGCCATGCTGTAATGAAGGTAGAGGAAAGTGAGGAGGAAGTAATGCTTTTGAACCACATTTCGGATAAACAGGGGGTTTTTCAAATATATAATTCACTTCTGTCCGAATATGGGGTAGTGGGATTTGACTATGGGTATGCTATGGCGAGTCCTAATACCTTAACGATTTGGGAAGCCCAGTTTGGGGATTTTAGCAATGGTGCCCAAATTATGATAGATCAGTATATATCTGCAGCAGAAGATAAATGGAAATTGCAAAATGGATTGGTGATGTTATTGCCGCATGGGTACGAAGGCCAGGGTGCGGAACATTCCTCCGCCCGAATGGAGCGTTATTTGCAACTATGTGCTAGGGATAATATGTATATAGCCGATGTAACCACCCCTGCCAATATGTTCCATTTGTTAAGAAGGCAAATGAAGGTAAATTTCAGAAAGCCCTTAATAGTGTTTACACCAAAAAGTTTGTTGAGGCATCCTCGGGCCGTGTCAACGGTGGAGGAATTTGCCAACGGAGAATTCCAAACGGTAATTGATGATGCATCCGCTGAGGTATCCAAAATTAAGAGTTTGGTTTTCTGTACCGGTAAATTCTATTACGACCTATTGGCATATAGGGAAGAAAACAAAAGGGAAGATGTGGCCTTGGTGAGGGTAGAGCAATTATTTCCGATGCCTACTAAGCAAATGAAGGCGATAATGGAGAAATACAAAAATGCCGAAGACAAGGTTTGGGCCCAGGAAGAGCCAAGGAATATGGGTGCCTGGGGGCACTTAACCATGCACTTTAGCGAGGCTCATAAATTAAGGGTGGCCTCAAGGAGATTTTATGCTTCCCCGGCCGCCGGTAGTGCAGTGCGCTCCAAGCGCCGTCATCAGCAGGTAATAGATTATGTTTTTGATATCAACAAGAACAATATGGGTAGAAACCCTGATAATATGGATAAATAATATTATTTTCCTTGGACATCTGGGGGTGAAAACGGCTTAATGACCAATAGAAGGTAATTTTAGAAAGATAAAAGTTAAAAAACGAGTTTAGGCAAAACACAAATCAAAATTATAAAACATGATTTTAGAAATGAAAGTCCCTTCTCCAGGGGAGTCCATTACGGAGGTAGAGATAGCGGAATGGCTGGTGAGCGATGGCGATTACGTGGAGAAAGATCAAGCAATAGCAGAAGTAGATTCGGATAAGGCCACATTGGAATTGCCGGCAGAGGAAAGTGGGATTATTACGCTTAAAGCAGAGGTGGGAGATGCTGTTGCGGTAGGCGCGGTAGTGTGTTTAATAGACACCAGTGCTTCCAAACCTGCAGGGGCAGCCAAGAGTGAAGAAAAACCAGAGGAGAAGAAACCTGAGGTGAAGCAAGTGGCTGAACAGAAAACCGAGCTAAAGTCGGAAAAAACTTCTTATGCCACGGGGTCGGCTTCACCAGCCGCCAAGAAAATACTCGCTGAGAAGGACTTGGATGCCTCCACCATAAAAGGTACAGGAAAGGACGGACGCATTACTAAGGAAGATGCGGTAAAGGCCATTCCTTCCATGGGCACGCCTACAGGAGGGTCGCGAGGTGAAAGTAGGACCAAATTGTCCATGTTGCGTCGTAAGGTTGCCGAACGTTTGGTAGCTGCCAAGAATGAGACGGCAATGTTGACCACTTTTAACGAAGTGGATATGTCGGCCATCTTTGCTTTGAGAAACCAATACAAGGAAGACTTTAAGAATAAACACAATGTTGGCTTAGGTTTTATGTCCTTTTTTACAAAGGCCGTAATCAGGGCTTTGCAAATGTATCCTTCCGTGAACTCAATGATAGACGGCAAGGAAATGATTTCCTATGATTTTTGTGATATCAGTATAGCGGTTTCTGGGCCTAAAGGTCTTATGGTACCTGTAATCCGCAACGCGGAGAATTTAACCTTCAGAGGTGTGGAATCGGAAGTAAAAAGATTGGCCATAAGAGCACGTGAGGGTGAGATTACAGTTGATGAAATGACAGGGGGTACCTTTACCATTACCAATGGAGGGGTGTTTGGATCCATGTTGTCCACCCCAATTATCAATCCTCCTCAAAGTGCCATATTAGGGATGCACAACATCGTGGAGAGACCTATTGCCCGCGATGGGGCCATAGCTATTGCTCCTATCATGTATGTTGCTTTGTCTTATGATCACCGAATCATTGATGGTAAGGAGTCTGTAGGCTTCCTAGTAGCAGTGAAAGAGGCCTTGGAGAGTCCTGAAGAGCTACTGATGGACAACAACGTTAAAAAGGCGTTGGAGCTTTAGTACGAAATTATGTTCGTGGGGGTCAACCCTATGTGGAATAATATGGACCTGTTGGGATTTTAAAACCTGACAGGTCTTTTTTTTATTTGAAGTCTAATAGGTCCTATTGTTTGAGGTAAAGTCGGGTTTTTTGGTAATCAATGATGGCCTTTCCTTTTTTTAATATATCCGCCCCAATAATGCCGTCAACGGGCATGGCTTGGTGCGAGGTCAGGGCCTGATTTACATGGACAAGGTCGAACAGGACTATTTTTTGTTTGTGTTTAAACCATTTCCCTATTTCTATAAGATTTTTGGTGGATAGTTTGGTGAACATTTCCGTGGCTCCTGCTCCTGCAGCCTTTACTTTGGAATCTTTGGAGTTTAATTTGAAGAATTCTATTTTGTCCAGACCAATACAGGTGTTGGAGGCGCCGGTGTCCAATATAAACCTGCCTTTTACTCCATTGATGGTGGCCGTGACTTCAAAATGATTGGTGGCCGTAAGTACCAACGGAATAGCTATATATTTTTTTTTATGTAGAAAAACTTTAAGACTGGGCATATGTACTTTTTTTGTCAAAGATAATCCTATTTTTGTTCTATGATATTAACAGATACACATACCCATTTATATAGTGAAGCTTTTGATGGGGATCGCTCCCTAGCCATAGAGCGAGCTTTGGATTTGGGAGTAGAGCGCTTTTTTATTCCCGCAATAGATTCATCCTATACTGAGGCAATGCTGGATTTGGAAAAAGCCTATCCGGATAATATCTTTCTTATGGCAGGGCTACACCCAACCCATGTTAAGGAAGATTATCGGAAGGAGCTGGCCCATGTGGAGGAAATGTTGGCATCCAGGAAATTCTACGCAGTGGGGGAGACGGGCATCGATCTGTATTGGGATAAAACTTTTTTAAAGGAGCAGCAGCTTGCCTTTAAACAGCAAATACAATGGGCTAAAAAGTATGCGTATCCTATAGTTATCCATTGTAGGGATGGTTTTGACGAAGTCTTCCAAATCCTGGAAGAAGAAAAGGGCGAAGGGCTTTTTGGTATTTTTCATTGTTTTACCGGCACTTTTGAGCAGGCACAGAAGGCAATTTCATATAATATGAAATTGGGTATCGGTGGGGTAGTTACCTTTAGAAATGGTAAAATAGATACTTATCTCGGAAAAATTGACCTAAAACATGTCGTTTTGGAAACGGATTCCCCCTATTTGGCCCCTGTTCCCTATCGTGGAAAACGTAACGAGAGTGCTTATTTGGTGAAGGTTTTGGAAAAGATGGCCCAAATATATTCCATGGACAAGGAAGAAGTTGCTGCCATTACCACAGACAACTCCAGACAGGTTTTTGGAATTTAAGAGGATCTGTGCATCGCTGGTCTAGAGGCCGTAGTTTTTGCTTTAGGGTGGATGGAGCTCCCTATTTTTTTTACCTAACGGATATTGAGAATGAAAAACAAATATTCCAAAGTCGATAAAACCCGAATACTCCTCATTTATACTGGAGGCACCATAGGCATGGTAAAGGATTACGATTCGGGGGCGCTAAAGGCTTTTGACTTTAATAAATTGATAAGTAATATCCCCGAACTTGGTCAATTGGATTGCGCTATAGACAGTATTACCTTTGATGTTCCAATAGATTCATCCAACATGAATATTGAACATTGGGTAAATATTGCTACGATCATAGAAAAGCATTATGATTCACATGAAGGATTTGTGGTGCTTCATGGGAGTGATACCATGAGCTATACTTCCTCGGCCTTGAGCTATATGTTGGAAAATCTGCAAAAACCGGTCATATTTACGGGGTCCCAGTTGCCCATTGGTGATTTAAGGACAGATGCCAAGGAGAATTTGATCACCTCCATACAAATTGCTGCCTTACGGGAATACAATAAGCCGGTAGTGCAGGAGGTAGGGCTGTATTTTGAATATAAATTGTATAGGGCCAACAGAACTACAAAGATCAATGCGGAACATTTTGAAGCTTTTGCCTCCCTAAATTATCCTGCCTTAATAGAGTCCGGGGTGCATTTAAAAGTAAACAGGGAGTATTTGTTAAGGCCAAATACCGCTAAAAGGTTAAAAGTTCACAAGGAGATGGATCAAAATGTGGTCATTTTAAAATTATTTCCCGGTTTTAACCAAACGGTGTTGCATAGTATCCTAAATTCCCCTAACTTAAAAGCAGTGGTCTTGGAAACATATGGTTCGGGCAATGCTCCTACCGAGGAATGGTTTACTTTGGAGTTGAAAAAGGCGATGGAAAGAAATATTTTTTTAATTAATGTTACACAGTGTTCTGGGGGAAGTGTCCTTATGGGGCGTTATGAAACTAGTAAGCACCTGCAAAAACTGCAAATTATTAATGGTAAGGATATTACAACAGAGGCGGCAATTACCAAGTTGATGTATTTACTTGGAAATAATATTTCCCCTAAGTTGTTCAAAACCATATATGAAACATCCCTCAGGGGCGAAATGCAATAAAAATAACAGTCTAAATTTCTTTAACTAATATTTTTTTTGTTATTTGGCTGCCCAATAACTATAACTAGAGAGGTGGCCGAGTGGTCGAAGGCGCACGCCTGGAAAGTGTGTATACCCCACAAGGGTATCGAGGGTTCGAATCCCTTCCTCTCTGCTGTTAAGTTTTAATTTTTATATTGCGAATTTTTTTTATCTTTAACCCTATTAACTAACTAAATTTAAGTTTGAAAGAAATGAAAAGATTATTCTCTATCCTGGCAACAGCTGGGTTATTTGTGGCAGGTACAAATACAGTAAGTGCAAAAGTTGTTGCAGCAGCGGCTATTTTGCAAGATGCAGCTCCAGAAGCGGAATTAGGATTCACCCAAGTGCTCAAGGAGCAATTTATACAAGGTGGTGCCGGATTTATGGGTATTGTTCTTTTATGTTTAATTCTTGGTTTGGCAGTGGCAATAGAAAGGATTATTTATTTAAACCTTGCTACAACCAACACTACTAAACTAAAGCAACAAGTAGAGGACGCTTTGGCTTCCGGTGGTATAGAGGCTGCTAAAGAGGTTTGTAGAAACACAAAAGGTCCTGTTGCTTCCATTTACTATCAAGGTTTGGAAAGAGCTGGGGACAGTATAGAGTCTGCAGAGAAGGCAGTTGTAGCCTACGGAGGTGTGCAAATGGGACAATTGGAGAAAAACGTTTCTTGGCTGTCATTATTTATTGCAGTAGCTCCAATGCTTGGGTTCATGGGTACGGTAATCGGTATGATTCAGGCCTTCCAGAAAATTGCAGCGGTTGGTAACTTGAGTGCCTCCCTTATTGCAGGTGATATTCAGGTGGCGTTATTGACTACGGTATTCGGTCTTATTACTGCGATTATCCTTCAAATTTTCTACAATTATATCATTGCTAAGATTGACAGTATTGTAAATGATATGGAAGATTCATCAATCACTTTGATTGATATGTTGGCAGATCACAAAAAATAAGTCGGACACTAAATACTTAAAGTATCATGCATAAAATAGTTAAAATAATATTAGTTGTACTCGGAGCGATTGGGGCCATACTGTGGTTTCAACTTCCAAGTGCAGACGTTCCCGTATCGGAGGCCATAAATAATGGGTCTATGAACTTCATGTTCATCATTACCTATTTATTGTTGGGGATTGCGATTGCGGCCACGGTTCTTTTTGGATTGATGAATTTATTTACATCCAAGGGGGCCTTAAAGAAAACCTTATTTGGTGTAGGTGGTCTTTTGGTGGTCGTTGTTATTTCTTATGCCCTGGCTAGTGGAACCGATGTTAATTTGGAGGAAATGGCCAAAAAAGGCGTTCCTACTACCGAGAGTACCGTGAAAACCATAGGTATGGGGTTGAATGTGTTTTTTATCCTTACCATTGTAGCTGTAGGTGCCATGTTGTGGTCTGGAGTTAAGAAAATGATTAGTAAATAATAAAATAAAATATTATGCCAAAAAGAGGAGCACCACCAGAGGTTAATGCGGGTTCTATGGCAGACATAGCGTTCTTATTGCTTATCTTTTTCCTAGTGACTACCACTATTGAAACGGATGCAGGATTAGATCGTATGTTGCCACCAATTGAGCCGCCAGATACCGATGTAATCATTAAGCAAAAGAATATTTTTCAGGTCAGTATAAACCGGGATGGACAATTATTGGCAGACGAGGAATTAACAGATATTAAGGAGTTAAAGGCCAAAGCCATTGCCTTTTTGGACAATGGAGGTGCGCCATCGGGATCTCCGGACTATTGTAGTTATTGCAAGGGTAAAAGGGATGCATCTTCATCCGATAGCCCGGCCAAGGCCATTATTTCGCTTAAGAACGACAGGGAGACGAAATACGGAACCTATATAACCGTTCAGAACGAATTGGTTGGAGCGTATAACGAGCTTAGAAATAGGGAAGCCCAACGTCTTTTCAAGAGGAATTTTACGGATATGGAAGCGGAATATCTCAATCCTGAGACTCCGGATGATGTTCGTGAGGAACTGAAGGAAAAGGTAAAAAGGATACAGGATTTGTTTCCACAGAAACTTTCAGAGGCCGAAACATCGTCAAACTAAATAGAGAAGTTAAAACAAGTTACTATGTCAAAATTTAATAAGAAAAAAGATGCGGCCTTACCTGCGGTGAATACTGCATCGTTGCCTGATATCGTTTTTATGCTTTTGTTCTTCTTTATGACGGTTACAGTGATGAAAGACAGTACCTTGAAGGTTGAAAACGTCTTGCCCAATGCAACGGAAATTAAAAAATTGGAGAAGAAAGATAGGGTAATCTATATTTATGTTGGGAAACCAACCCGTGAATACGAGAAGACCTATGGTACCGAATCCAAAATTCAATTGAACGATAAATTTGCCGATGCTTCCGAAGTTGGAGATTATATTTTGATGGAAAGGGCCAAAAAGCCACAGGAACTACAAAATGTATTGACAACCGCACTTAAGGTGGATAAGGAAGCCAATATGGGTATTATTTCCGATATAAAACAAGAACTTAGAAAGGTAAATGCCTTGAAGGTAAATTATACCACCTATGAAGGTGATGCTTTCAGGAATTTGCAATAGTTAGTAAAAGGATAAGAGAATTTAAAACGCTTCAAATGCATATATTTGAAGCGTTTTTTATGTTTAATTAATTACCTTTAAAGGACTATGAAATGTTCCTTCATATATATAATACTACTGCTTTCAGGAGCTTTTGTTTCTGGGCAGGTCCTGGAATCCAACAAGGATGTGGATAAGAAATATTTGGAAGATCAATTTTATGTAGGACTTACCTATAACTTTGCGACCAATTTGCCATCCGGGGTTTCCCAAAGGAACCTGTCATATGGTCTGCAAGCGGGTTTTATAAAGGATATTCCGCTGAGTTACGATAGGGACATGGGCCTGGGTATCGGTCTGGGTTATGGCATTAATTCCTATTACACCAATTTGTTGGCATCCCAGCAAGGTTCCACGTTGGAATATTCAGTGTTGGATAGTGATGCCGATTTCAGGAGAAATAAGATTGCGACCCATGTCTTGGAGATTCCCTTTCAGTTTAGATGGCGTAATTCAACTCCAGAGGAATATAAGTTTTGGAGGATATATACCGGTATTAAAATGGGTTATGTTTTTGATGGTCGATCCAAATTCGTTTCAAGCTCGGAAAGAATAGTGTTTGTTAATAAGGATTTAAGGGACTTTCAATACGGGCTAACTTTGAATGTGGGTTACAATACCTTCAATATTCATATCTATTATGCGCTCAGTTCCCTGTTCAATGA
Source organism: Arenibacter flavimaris (assembly GCF_030291335.1). NCBI lineage: Bacteria > Pseudomonadati > Bacteroidota > Flavobacteriia > Flavobacteriales > Flavobacteriaceae > Arenibacter > Arenibacter flavimaris. Next base: position 24,677 of record NZ_JASWIM010000032.1, on the reverse strand, counting down.
TAGAGTAATGGAGCAATCAGGAGAGGTTATTGAGATAAAGCCGCTCAGAGTAGGGCTTATTTTCTACATTTTATAACCAGAATTTAATCGTAAATAACTGGGTAAACAGACCTATGGCAAATCCAATCAGAACTTCTGCCTTGGTATGGGCGTTCAGATAAAGTCTGGAGGTGGCGGCCAAGCCACTGAGCAAGGTTACTATACTTATGGCAAGGGTAACGTTTATTTCAAAGTGGATACTGAGGTTTATTAGGTACATTAACAGGCTTCCCATGCCCAAGAGGTGCATACTGCACTTAAAATTTAGAAATAGCAGTACAAGGGCGCTAAACAAGCCTGCGATTAGGCCTAAAAAGTAATAGTGCAACTCTATGGTAAAGTTATTGGGTATTACTTTGAATAAGACCATTATAAGCAGTCCTAGGCTAATATAAAGTGGGTATTTCCTTTCTTGGAGATTGGGCATGAATACAGAACTTACAATACCTAGGTTGCGTAAGATCAGGTAAAATATAATAGGTATGATGATGGTGAGTATAAATATGGGCAGGATATTTCCACTCTGAACCTCCAACGGACTGTATTTGGGAGTAATCAGGAAATAGGCTATGGTTCCTGCAAAGGGTATAAAAAGCGGGTGTAAAAGGTAAGATGTGATCTTAAGGAATAGTCGCATTAGATCTGTTTTCTCAGCCTAGCTACTGGAATATCCAGCTGTTCCCTGTATTTAGCTACCGTACGCCTGGCAATTGGGTATCCTTTTTCTTTGAGAATAGCAGCCAATTTATCATCGGTAAGTGGCTTCTTCTTGGTTTCCTCCCCAATCACTGTTTCCAATATCTTTTTTATCTCTTTGGTAGATACATCTTCCCCTTGATCGTTTTTCATGGATTCGGAAAAGTAGTCCTTTATTAATTTTGTACCATATGGGGTGTCAACATATTTACTATTGGCCACCCTGGACACGGTGGAAACGTCCATGCCAATACCGTCGGCTATATCCTTTAGGATCATAGGCCGCAGTTTGCGCTCATCCCCGGTTAGGAAATACTCTTTTTGGTATTCCATGATTTCGTTCATGGTGATATAAAGGGTTTGCTGTCGCTGTCTAATGGCATCAATAAACCATTTGGCCGCATCCAGTTTTTGCTTGATGAACATTACGGTGTCCTTTTGGGACTTTGATTTCTCCTTGGAGTTTTTATATCCTTCCAGCATATTGTTATACTCGCGGGAAACATGAAGCTCCGGTGCATTTCGTCCGTTTAGTGTGAGTTCCAGTTCCCCATCCACAATACGGATGGAAAAATCGGGGACTACGTGCTCCACAATTCTGTTATTCCCAGAATAGGAACCTCCCGGTTTGGGGTTTAAGCGTTCAATTTCCGTAATGGCATCCTTTAATTGCTCCTCAGTAATATTGTGTTTTTGAATAAGTTTTTGATAGTGTTTTTTGGTAAACTGCTCAAAGGATTTTTCCAACAATTGAATGGCCAATTCTATACTTGGGGTCAGCTCTTTTCTTTTTAATTGAAGAAGAAGGCACTCTTCCAGCGTTCTGGCTGCCACCCCTGCAGGGTCAAGATCCTGGACTATATGCAATACTTTTTCAATGGTTTTTTCCTCTGTATAGATGTTCTGTGTAAATGCCAGGTCGTCCATTATATCTGAAAGAGGTCGTCTTATATACCCGCTCTCGTCTACACTGCCCACCAAAAACTCGGCAATGGACCATTCCTCATCCGTTAAATAAATAGTATTTAACTGATTTATAAGATACTGGTTAAATGAAATTCCAGCTGCATATGGAACATTTTTTTCCTCATCATCCGCACTGTAATTGTTGGCTTGTGTGCGATAATCAGGAATCTCGTCATCACTTAAATAATCATCTATATTGATGTCTTCGGCACTGATGCTTTCACTGTCGGTTTCATTATCGTACAAATCCTCAAAATCATCGTCTTGACTTTCATTTTCCTCCTTTCCAGTTTCCAGGGCAGGATTTTCCTCCAGTTCCTGTTTTAGTCGTTGTTCAAATGCCTGCGTAGGCAATTGAATCAACTTCATCAACTGAATCTGTTGTGGAGATAATTTCTGCGATAATTTAAACTGTAGGTGTTGTTTCAGCATTGATAATGGTGATCGATCTTATAAAGTTAAAGAATAATGATTAGAATTCAGCATTTTGTGGCGTTCTTGGAAAGGGTATTACGTCCCTGATATTACCCATTCCTGTTGCAAACAATACCAATCTTTCAAAACCAAGCCCAAAGCCACTATGTACGGCAGTTCCAAATTTTCTAAGATCCAAATACCACCAAAGTTCTTCCTCATCAATGCCCAAGGCCTTAATCTTCTCCATTAAGATGTCCAGGCGTTCCTCACGTTGGGAACCACCAACAATTTCACCTATACCAGGGAACAGGATATCCATAGCCCTGACCGTTTTTCCATCCTCATTTAAACGCATATAAAATGCCTTTATTTTGGCTGGATAATCGAATAGTATCACTGGGCATTTAAAATGTTTTTCCACCAAGAAACGTTCGTGCTCACTTTGAAGGTCGGCTCCCCATTCGTCGATAAGGTATTTAAATTGCTTCTTTTTGTTGGGTTTACTGTTTCTAAGAATATCTATGGCTTCGGTATATGTTACACGTTTAAACGTATTGTCCGAAACAAACTTAAGTTTTTCTATTAAAGGCATATCACTGCGCTCGGCCTGTGGCTTGCTCTTCTCTTCGTCCAATAATCGCTTTTCTAGGAATTGCAGGTCTTCCATACAATTTTCCAAAGCATAATTTATAACATTCTTTATAAAATCTTCGGCCAAATCCATGTTGGCGTCCAGGTCATTAAATGCCACTTCCGGCTCAATCATCCAAAATTCGGCCAAATGTCTTGAAGTGTTGGAGTTTTCTGCCCTAAAGGTTGGGCCAAAGGTGTAGACCTTGCCTAGGCCCATGGCATAAGTTTCGGCTTCCAATTGTCCGGAAACCGTTAAATTGGTCTCTTTTCCAAAAAAATCTTCCTTATAATCAATTTTGCCATCCTCTGTTAAAGGCGGTTTTTTATTGTCCAAGGTAGATACCCTGAACATTTCTCCAGCACCTTCAGCATCCGAACCTGTAATTATTGGGGTATGAACATAAAAGAATCCATTTTTTTGAAAATATTGATGTACAGCGAACGAAAGGGCCGATCGCACCCGCATGATAGCTGCAAAGGTGTTTGTTCTAACACGGAGATGAGCTTTTTCCCGTAAAAACTCCAGAGAGTGTTTCTTGGGTTGGATAGGGTAGACTTCAGGGTCTGCTCCTCCGTGTACAATGATTTCCTTTACCTGGATCTCCACGGACTGTCCTTTTCCTTGGCTTTCAACCAACGTTCCACTTATTTGAAGTGCGGCTCCTGTATTAATTTGCTTTAGTGTGTTTTCATCAAATTCCTCAAAATCTACTACGCATTGAATATTGTTTATAGTAGACCCATCGTTCAAAGCAATGAATCTATTGCTCCTATAGGTTTTTACCCAACCGTTAACAATAACCTCTTGGTGCAAATAATCGGTCGATAGTAGCTCTTTTACGCTAAATGTATTCATTTGAATTCCTTGTAAATTAAGTGGCAAAGATAGCCTTTTTGCAAAAATATAAATTGGGTATATATCTGTATATACCAGGTAAAAAATATTTTAATTAATGGACTATTCCTCCTTGTCCGTGATATTGAGTTCTTCCTTGGGAAGAATGTCTATTTGTGGTTCTTTTAATACCTGTTTGTTGGCAATGCTTCTTTCCAAAGATAGAAGTAAAGACGGTAATAAAATAAGGTTTGCCAGCATGGCGAACATTAAGGTGGCCGATACCAATGCGCCTAAAGCCACTGTTCCTCCGAAACTTGAAATTATAAAGACCGAAAAACCAAAGAACAGTACAATGGAGGTGTAGAACATGCTAACTCCGGTCTCCCTTAGGGCGGCATAGACCGATTTTTTTATTCTCCAATGGTTGCTTGTTAGTTCCTGTCTGTATTTGGCGAGAAAGTGTATGGTGTCGTCCACGGAAATTCCGAAAGCAATACTAAATACCAAAATAGTGGAAGGCTTAATGGGTACTCCTACAAATCCCATAACCCCTGCTGTTATTACCAGCGGCAATAAGTTGGGGATCAATGAAATTACGATCATTCTAAAAGAACGGAAAAGATAGGCCATAAATAGGGCAATTAGCCCAATGGCCAACGCTAGGGACATAATGAGGTTTTTTACCAAATATTTGGTACCCTTTAAAAATAGAAGGGCGCTGCCGGTCATGGAAACCTTATACCTGTCCGCAGGAAATATTTTGTCGATATTTTCTTTTAATTTGGCCTCTATGGTTTCCATACGGGATGTCTTTACATCCTTCATATAAGTAGTCATTCGGGCTATCTGCCCGGTGCTGTCTACAAAACTGCTCAGTAGGTTGCCGTTGTCTGCTGATTTCCGGGCAACATCCATTATAAAAGTATTCTCTTGGGAGGTGGGCAGTTGGTAATATTTGGGTATGCCGTTGTAAAAGGCCTGTTTGGAATATTTTACCAGGTCCACGACCGAAACTGGCCTGGAAAGTTCGGGAATGTCATTTATCACCGTACCCAACTCGTCCATCTTTTTCAGGGTGGAAGGTTTTAAGACCCCTTTGGGTCTTTCGGTGTCCACCACAATTTCAACTGGCATTATTCCGTCAAATTCTTGTTCAAAAAATCGTATATCCTGGAAAAACTCAGCTTTTTTTGGCATGTCCTCTATGGGACTTCCCGAAATGTCTATTTGATAAATACCAATAATACTGGTTACAAGAAGTGCAATGGATACAATATAAACGGTAATCCTTCTTTCCCTTACAATTCTTTCCATCCAGCTTACAAAAGTTTCTATCCACTTTGTGTTCAGGTGTTTCAAATGCTTGTGTTTTGGAAGGGGCATGAAGCTATAGATAATCGGAATTATCAGGAGGGAAAGTACAAATATCCCAATGATATTGATAGAAGCAACAATACCAAACTCTTTAAGTAGTTTGCTATCGGTTATAATAAATGTAGCGAAACCGGAGGCGGTAGTAACGTTGGTCATTAAGGTGGCATTACCAATTTTTGAGATAACACGTTGTAAGGACAGGGCCTGGTTACCGTGCTTTTTTACTTCCTGTTGGTATTTGTTGATAAGAAAGATACAGTTGGGAATGCCAATAACAATAATCAATGGCGGTATTAGGGCGGTAAGCACTGTAATTTCATATTGTAACAGACCTAAAATCCCAAAGGCCCACATAACGCCGATAATTACGACGAACATGGAAATGATCGTAGCCCTAAAACTTCTGAAAAAGAAAAAGAATATCAAGGAGGTGACCCCCAGTGCCGCAAGAATAAATTTCCCTATTTCATCTATAATATTTTGGGAGTTCATGGTCCTTATGTAGGGCATGCCCGAAATATGAACATCGAGGCCGGTTTCTTTTTCAAAATTTTTGACCAAGGTAGATAGGTCTTCCAAAATAAAGTCTTTACGTACAGAAGTATTAACAATATCTTTGTCCAAATAAATAACGCTGCGTATGGTATGTGTTTTTTTATTGTAGATAAGGTTGTCGTAAAAAGGAAGGTCGTTAAAAAGATGATTGGTAAGACTGTCCACCTCTTTTTTGGTTTGCGGGGTCCGTTTAATAAAGGGCTGCATAACAAATTCTTGTTTTACAGTGTCCTTTACGAGCTCTTGTAAATTATCCGTGGACAATACAAAGTCTACTTCAGGGAAGGCACCCAATTGTTTGCTGAGCTTGTTCCAACGATTAAATTTTTTAGGGGTGAACAGCGAACTGTCCTTTACGGCTATAACAACCACATTGCCTTCTTCCCCAAACTGTTTTAGGAAGGAAAGATACTCCAAGTTTACAGGGTGGTGATCTGGCAAGAGATTGGCCTGTGAATTGGAAAACCTCATTTTGTCCCATTGCATGGACATAAAAATGGTCATAATGGCTAAAAGAACAAGAATTATAATTCTGTTCCTAAGTATTAACCTTGCTATTTTTGCCCAAAATCCTCGCGTTAACTTTGCAACCATCTAGTGAAACGTCTTATATCAGAATGTTTTTTGGTATATAAACCATAAAAAAACCTGTAAATCCTTAGGATTTAAAAAGGTCTTTCGGATTCTAAATTTATTCGAGCGCAAAGGTAGAGAATGATTGTTATTGTTCCTAGGAAGCTGGGATTAAATAGTAGGGGGTGGGCAAACGAATTTAACCGGTGACGGAAGTTATGGTATAGGGACTTACAATCTGGGGTTTTTGCTAATGGGATGGGGAATACAAAAAAGAGCGACCCATAGGTCGCTCTTTTTTGTATCGGTATTTTACTTTAAGGATTATACCTTCATGATTTCTGCTTCCTTGGCCTCAAGGAAGGCATCGATCTTTTTTATATACTTGTCGGTGAGTGCCTGTACATCGGCCTCTGCATTCTTTTGTAGATCTTCGGACACTTCGAGGGCCCTAACTTCCTTGTTGGCCTCCTGACGTGCATTACGGACACCGATCTTGGCGTCTTCCGCTTCCGCTTTTGCCTGCTTTACCAAATCCCTTCTTCTTTCTTCTGTTAAGGGAGGTACGTTGATGATTACAAAATCGCCATTGTTCATAGGGTTAAATCCCAGATTGGCGTTCATAATGGCTTTTTCAATTTCATGTAGCATGTTTTTTTCCCATGGTTGAACGGAGAGGGTACGTGCATCAGGGGTATTCACATTTGCAACTTGGGACAAAGGGGTGGGGGATCCGTAATATTCCACCATTACACTGGATAACATTACCGGACTGGCCTTGCCTGCCCTAATTTTCAGAAACATCTTTTCAAGGTGTGCTATGGCACTGTCCATCCCTTCTTTGGTGGTGTCAAGTATAAATTTAATTTCTTCGTTCATATGCTATTTTTTAAAGGATTTAACACAAATAGTGCCAAAACTATAAATTTACGACGGTTCCTATATTTTCGCCGGAAACCAACTTCATCAGGTTTCCTTTTTTGTTCATATCGAAAACAACAATCGGTAATTCATTTTCTTGGCTTAAAGTAAAGGCTGTGGTATCCATAACTTTAAGTCCTTTTGTCAGTACATCTTTAAAGGTTATCGTGTCAAATTTGGTGGCTGTTTTGTCTTTTTCCGGGTCGGAGGTATAAATACCATCCACTCGGGTACCTTTTAAAATTACATCTGCCTCAATTTCTATTGCCCGTAATACAGCGGCTGAATCTGTGGTAAAATATGGATTTCCTGTACCACCGCCGAATATGACAACTCTGCCCTTTTCCAAATGTCTCATGGCACGTCTTCTGATAAATGGTTCGGCTACCTCATTTATTTTTATGGCAGATTGTAACCTGGTTTGTACTCCTTTCAGTTCCAGGGCGCTTTGTAGTGCCAATCCGTTTATCACAGTGGCCAACATACCCATATGGTCTGCCTGTACCCTGTCCATTCCATTGCTGGCTCCTGCCAATCCACGAAAGATATTGCCGCCACCAATAACAATAGCAACTTCTATACCTTTATCGACAACTTCTTTGATCTCCTCGGCGTATTCGGATAAACGCTGTGCGTCTATGCCGTACTGCTTAGTACCCATTAAAGCTTCTCCACTGAGTTTTAAAAGTATTCTTTTGTATTGCATCGTGTTGTTGGTTATTTTGATGCAAAAATAATCAAAAATATTTATGAAGTAACTTGGTATGCACGATTCGTCTATCCTTAATTATTTCCTAATGCATATGGGAAGGTAGATTTATTTTTATAATCTTGTGCCGGTTATTGTAGTTCCACCGATATTTAGTGGCAAAAAGCCGTTCCCGGCCATTTTGGTTTTTAGGGGGGTATCGGCATTTTGGAGAAAACAATAAATAAAATCAATAGAAAATGACAAATAGAATTAAGTTATTTAAAAGAACGTGGGTTTTAGGGGTTGCAATTTTGATACTTCATGGATGTGGAACCACAAAAGCTTTGGTGTCTGTAGAAAAGGCTGCCATTATTGCTAAAATTGATTTAATCAATGTAGCAGATGATAAAGTTAATGTGGTATTGGATCCAGCAGCTTTTCAAACGGATACGGTTACCTTCTTTATTCCCAAGACGGTACCGGGCACCTATAGCGATGATAACTACGGGAAGTATATAGAGCAGTTCAAAGCCGTAGATTACAAGGGAGGGGAGCTGAAAGTAGAAAAGTTGGATGATAATACGTGGAGGATAACCGATGCCAAGAGTTTGGATAAACTTGATTACTGGGTGAACGACACCTATGATACCGAGATGGAAGAGGGGGAGCATGTCTTTTCACCTGCCGGTACCAATATTCTTAAAGGGAAGAACTTTATGTTGAACCTGCATGGTTTTGTTGGTTATTTTGATGGCCTCGGGGAAGCACCGTATTCATTGGAAATTTCTGCCCCCGATGGATTGGAACCTGTGACTTCCTTGGTTAAGGGGATTCAAGATGTAAATAAGCCTGAAACAGATGTGTTTGTGGCCAACCGCTATTTTGAGGTTATAGATAATCCTATCATGTATTCCAGTCCCAGTACGGAAACATTTCAGGTGAATGATATTGCGGTTACCTTAAGTGTTTATTCTCCCAACGGTCATTTTACTGCCGCCGGTCTAAAGGCTGGGATGGAGAAAATGATGCGAGGTCAAAAGGCTTTCCTGGGAGACATCAATAGTACCAAGCATTACACCATTATCCTATATCTATCCGATATGGACGGTAATGATGCTACAGGTTTTGGAGCGTTGGAGCACCATACTTCCACGGTAGTGGTAATGCCTGAGCAAATCTCGAAGGAGCGATTGGAAGAAGCTATTTTTGATACAGTGGCCCACGAATTTTTTCATATCGTTACCCCCTTGACGATCCACTCCAATGAAATACAATTTTTTGATTTTAATGATCCCAAAATGTCCATGCACCTTTGGATGTACGAGGGAACTACCGAATATTTTGCCAACCTTTTTCAAATTCAACAGGGGCTGATCACGGAGGAAGATTTTTACCAACGACTTATGGAGAAGGTTGAGAGGTCCAAAACCTTTGACGATAGGATGTCCTTTACCGAAATGAGCAAAAATATTTTGGAGGAACCTTACAAGGAGAATTATGCCAACGTTTATGAAAAAGGAGCTTTGATAAATATGGCCCTTGATATTAGGCTAAGGGAATTAAGTTCTGGGGAAAGGGGTGTTTTATGGTTGATGAAGGAGCTTTCCAAGAAATATGGGGATTCCAAGCCATTTGAGGATGATAAATTAATTGATGAAATCGTTGCTATGTCATTTCCGGAAATAAGGGAATTCTTTACTACCCATGTGATAGGGAATACCCCTATAGACTACGATTCGTATTGGAAAAAAGTGGGGCTGCGCACAACGGAACAGGAGCAGTCCACGGGATACTTTTTTGACGGGGAAATACCTTATATAGATGTGGATCCGTCAAATGACAATGCTATTTTTGTAAGGGAAGGAATTCAATTGAACAGTTTTTTCAATAGTTTAGGAGCCCAAGGGGGCGATATAATTAAGAGTGTTGATGGTAAGATCACCAATTTGGTCAATATTCGATTGCTGATAGGGCAGAGTATAGATTGGGATCCGGACAAGGAAATTGAATTGGTGGTGAAAAGAGGAGAGGAGGAAATTACCTTGAGCGGAAAAGTTGGTGTTCCTACTTTGAAGGTCGTTAAGTTGGTCCCTATGGAAGGCGCTAGCGAACAACAGAAGAAGCTACGGGAAGCATGGTTGAAGGGGTAGTTCCTAATGGATTATATAGAATTGACGGTGGTCTTTTTAAAAGGTGGCAATTGAAATTGGTTGGGTTGCATTGTTAAATTCCGTACGTCGACCGTTTGAAAGGGGAAAAGTGGAATTGTGTTAAACGACACCAGTCCGGAATTACCGGTGTGCCCAAAAATGTTACAAGCTAGGTTTATTTAACCACGATGTGATTTAATGCATAAGGAGTTACTGACTTTGATGACTGTCCAATGTTGGGAAAGGACCCAATACAGATATATTTCTTTCCATTTAAAGTGCTTGATCCTGAAGGGAATTTTCTATAAAACTTTCATTTGGAATGGCTAGGAGTGCCTTAGAGTTGGGGCATAAAAAAAACGCCTTTACACGATGTAAAGGCGTTTTTTTTAATATGCTTGGGTCGTGGATTAACCTAAAGCAACCCTTTTAAATCCTGTTACTTCCAATTTGGAATCAACAGATTTTACGTATTGTGCTACACTTTGTTTGCTGTCTTTAATAAAATCTTGGTTTACCAAAGTATTGTCTTTGAAGAAACGTTTCAATTTACCTTTGGCGATATTGTCCAACATAGCTTCTGGCTTTCCTTCTTGACGTAGTTGATCTTTGGCAATTTCGATTTCTTTATCAATGATCGACTGGTCCACTCCATGTTCATCCAGGGCTACTGGATTCATAGCGGCTGCCTGCATGGCAACATCCTTGGCGGCAACGTCTGCACCTTCAACGGCAGCAGAAAGTCCTACCAAGGTAGCTATTTTGTTTCCAGCGTGAATGTACGAACCAACAAATGGAGCAGAAAGTTTACTGAATCCACCTATTTCAATTTTCTCGCCAATAACACCTGTTTGTTCCGTAAGTTTATCCTGAACGGTGTTTCCTTTGTAATCGGCATTCAAGAAATCTTCTTTAGTATCGAAATTTAAGGCTATGTCTGCCAATTCGTTGGCCAAAGCTACAAACGTATCGTTCTTTGCAACGAAATCGGTTTCACAGTTCAAAGAAATGATAACCCCACTAGTGTTGTCTGCATTTACTTTGGCGATAGCGGCCCCTTCGGAAGAATCCCTATCGGCTCTCTTGGCGGCAACTTTTTGTCCTTTTTTACGTAAGATTTCAATTGCCAAATCAAAATCCCCTTCTGCTTCAACCAGGGCATTTTTGCAATCCATCATGCCAGCACCAGTTGTTTGTCTTAATTTGTTTACCTCAGCGGCGGTAATTTTAGCCATTTTATTTTGTTTTAATTTTCACCTATATAGGGGTTGAAATGTATTCCTTACCTAGGTTAATTTATTATTTTATTTTATGTATCAAGGGGGTTATTCTATTCCTCCCTTAACGCTATCTTGCCATTCCTGCAGTTCATCCCAATTACCTTCTGCTGCCATTTTTGCCTGCTTTGGCCATGACCCTGGGTTTTTGGAAGCATATCTAGGGCCTGATTCAGTAAGGATCCCTTTAAGGTCGTCCTCTGATTTGTCCGCTAGGTCTGCATAGGTATTTATGCCCGCTTCTTGGAAAATTTCGGCAATTTTTGGACCGATACCTTCTATTTTAGTCAGGTCATCTCCGGCAGTAGTGGCTTTTTTAGGAGCCTTCACTTCTGATTCAGGAGCTTTCTCTTCCGATGTAGGGGCCTTTTCCTCTGCAGCTACCTTTGCTTTTTTCTCTTTTGGTTTGGCTTCATCTCCACCTTCCTTCTCACTTTGTTTTTCAGATTTACGTTCCGTTAATCCTTCTGCGATAGCAGCGGTTACAGATGCCATAATCACCTCTATGGATTTGGAGGCATCGTCATTGGATGGAACTATAAAATCGATTGGTCGTGGATCGGAATTGGTATCTACCATTGCAAAAATTGGAATGTTCAATTTTTGTGCTTCTTTAACGGCGATGTGTTCCCGCATAGTGTCAACAATGAACAATGCCGCTGGTAGACGTGTCATTTCAGAAATGGAACCTAAGTTCTTTTCCAACTTGGCACGTAAACGGTCTACTTGTAAACGCTCCTTTTTGGAAAGTGTATTAAAAGTTCCGTCTTTTTTCATTCTATCAATAGAAGCCATTTTCTTAACAGCTTTACGAATAGTGACGAAATTGGTCAACATACCACCTGGCCATCTTTCTGTGATGTAGGGCATGTTTACATTTCCTGCTTTTTCAGCAACAATATCCTTTGCTTGTTTCTTGGTAGCTACGAAAAGTATTTTTCTACCTGAAGCTGCAATTTTCTTAAGAGCCTCGTTGGTCTCATCTAGTTTTGCAACTGTTTTATAAAGATTGATAACGTGAATTCCGTTACGCTCCATGTAGATATAGGGAGCCATGTTCGGATTCCATTTTCTGGTAAGGTGACCAAAATGTACACCTGCCTCTAAAAGGTCTTTTACTTCAACTTTGTTTGCCATTTTTATTTTTTAGTTTACGTTCCTTTGAATTAGCAATATTAAAGTGGTACCCCTTGGTAGCCTTTAATATTTAGATGCTAAACTAATTTATCCAGAATTTGAATTCATCGGATTTTCCCATAAGGAGAAGTCCTGTGATTAATCTTGGATTATTACTTACCCTATGACCAGGGTTTTCAATGAACAATTTAAAATTATACCGAATCTCCCAATTTTCTCTCGATAACCCTCAAGAACATTGCTGTATTTCAGTATTTGATTTGTTAATGCGGTATTAACGTTTAGAGAACTGGAATTTCTTACGAGCTTTCTTCTGACCAAATTTCTTACGTTCAACCATTCTTGGATCTCTAGTTAAAAGACCTTCTGGTTTTAGAACCAATCTGTTTTCGGCATCCAATTCGCACAATGCTCTGGACAATGCCAAACGAACGGCTTCTGCCTGTCCTGTAATACCACCGCCATATACATTTACCTTTACATCGAAGTTTTCTTCGTTGTTGGTCAAGGTAAATGGCTGCTTTACTTTGTACTGTAATGTTGCTGTAGGAAAATAGTTGCTTAAGTCTCTCTTGTTGATAGTAATGTTACCATTTCCTTCAGTAACATAAACTCGGGCAACTGCAGTTTTTCTTCTACCAATTTTATGAATCATTTCCATTACTTAAAATCGTTTAAGTTAATTGCTGTTGGTTTTTGTGCTTCTTGGTTGTGGGTAGCTCCGGCATATACCTTCAGATTACGGAAAAGCTCTGCACCCAATTTATTTTTGGGCAACATACCTTTTATCGATTTCTCTACGATACGCGCTGGATCCTTAGCCAACATTTCTTTAGCCGTTGTAAACCTCTGGCCTCCTGGATAACCGGTGTGACGAACGTAAGTTTTTGAATCCCACTTCTTTCCGGTTAGGTTGATTTTTTCTGCATTGATAATAACAACATTATCCCCACAATCAACATGTGGTGTAAAACTAGGCTTGTACTTCCCTCTAAGTAACTGCGCTACTTTAGAAGCAAGACGGCCCAATGTTTCTCCTTCAGCATCAACTAGTAACCATTGTTTGTCAACGGTCGCCTTATTGGCCGAAATCGTCTTGTAGCTTAATGTATCCACACTAATATATTTATTGATTAAACACTTCAATCCCGTTTAACGGGCTGCAAATGTACAATTATTAAGTTGAATTCCAAATGGTTGTTTCTTATTATTTATAGTTTTTTCCAATATTGTTATATTGAAGTAAACTTTGCATGCACTTTGCCATCTCAATAATTGTTTTTAACATGCATTAAGACTTTTTGTTCTTCATAAATCCCAAGAAGCCATAATGGTCTTTTGTTTTAATGTTGGGTATGGTTAAAATTTATCATATTATCTGCAGGGTACTCTATAACCCACTTAATTTTAATTGCTGTCCATGATGGTCAAATAGGGTTTCGGTAGTGTGCCTAATTGCCTGTCCTTATGATGTACTAATTTATGCTATAATGCGTTAGCTTTTAGTATAATGTAAATTTTAAAAAAGATGAAAATTAATTGTTTACTGCTTTTTCTGCTTACGAGTCTTGTCATTTCATGTTCTTCGGACAGTGACGATGATAATTCCAAGGAGGATTCCATTGTTGGGGTTTGGCAGGCCTATGAACTTAAGGTCAATAATGATACCGCCAGTGATGATGAAAAGAATGCCAGGGATTTATTGGCTTTTTTAAGCGCGAAAAAGTGTTATGTACTGAGTTTTGATTTTAAGGAGGATTTAACCGTTATTATTGAAAACTCCGTGCAATATCTGGAAATTGGTCTAAATTCCGAAGGGAATGGTTTTGATATTCCTTGTCCTACCGAAAAGGATACGGAAACCACCGTTTATGTGTATGCAGACGGTAAACTAACATATACGGACGAAGATCAGCAGGAAATATCTGTTGATATTACTATAGATGGCGATGTAATGACCCTTGATGCCGCTGATCTTGATATCCCCAATTTAAATGCAGGGGGGCAGCTTATCTTTAAGAGAAAATAAAACCTTGGCAATAAGTTATTCCTAAAAAAAACGGAACACCACTGGTTTAAATCAATGGCGTTCCGTTTTTATTTTTTCAGGGCTTAGGTTTAATGGGCTTCTAGCCAATTGTTTCCAACGCCCAATTCCACATCCAAGGGTACGGATAATTTATAAGCGTTTTCCATCTCCGACTTGATCATGGTCTTTAGCTCCTCCAATTCGGGCTTAAATACGTCGAATACCAATTCATCATGAACCTGTAGGAGCATCTTACTTTTGTATTTTCCTTCCTCGAGTTTTCTATGAATATTGATCATTGCAATTTTTATGATATCGGCAGCACTTCCCTGTATAGGCGCATTTACTGCATTGCGTTCCGCAGCTCCCCTTACAATGGCATTGCTTCCATTGATATCCTTGAGATACCTGCGTCTGCCCAACACGGTCTGGACGTATCCATGTTCCCTTGCGAAATCTATTTGTTCACTGATGTAATTGCGCAATTTGGGGTAGGTTTTATAATAGGTGTCTATTAGTTCTTTGGCTTCTGCACGTGATAGATCGGTTTGGTTGCTCAATCCAAATGCCGATACACCATATATAATTCCAAAATTTACTGTCTTGGCATTGCTGCGCTGCTCCCTTGTAACATCCTGCAATGGGATGTTGAATACCTTGGAGGCGGTGGAGGCGTGGATATCCTCTCCATTTTTAAAGGCCTCTATCATGGTGGATTCATCGCTTAGCGCAGCTATAATCCGCAATTCTATCTGGGAATAATCCGCTGCCAGTAAGGTGTAATTTTCGTTCCTTGGAATAAATGCTTTTCTTACCTGCCTTCCCCGTTCAGTTCTAATAGGGATGTTTTGCAGGTTGGGATTGTTGCTACTTAATCTTCCGGTAGCGGCAACCGTTTGCATATAGTCCGTATGTACCCTGCCGGTACTTGCCTCAATTTGTTCCGGAAGGGCATCCACGTAGGTGCTTTTCAGTTTGCTGAGTCCTCTATAGTCCAATACGCATTGAATTATTTCGTGGTCTTTGGCCAGATAGGACAGTACGTCTTCCGCAGTGGAATATTGACCTGTTTTGGTCTTTTTTGGTTTGTCTACCAGTTTTAGTTTATCGAATAATATTTCGCCCAATTGTTTTGGTGAGGCAATATTGAATTCCACCCCTGCTTCTTTGTATATTTTTAATTCCAGGTTTTTGATGTCATTGTCAAGATCCTTGGCAAGCGAATTTAAAAAGGCCTTGTCCAAATTGATCCCTTCCTGTTCCATATCGGCGAGTACATGCAATAAGGGGATCTCTATATCATTAAAAAGTTCTTCGGTTTTTGCTTCTTTCAATTCAGGACGAAAGTGTTGTGCCAATTGAAAGGTGATATCGGCATCCTCTACGGCATATTCGGTTTGTTGCTCAAGGGGCACATCCCTCATGGATAATTGATTCTTTCCTTTTTTACCTATGAGTTCGGTTATGGAAACCGGGGTATAGTTTAAATAAGTTTCAGCCAGTACATCCATATTGTGGCGCATATCCGGATTAATAAGGTAATGGGCAAGCATGGTGTCGAAGCATTTGCCTTTTATGCGGACATTGTACTTGTGCAGTACTTTGATGTCATATTTTAAATTCTGTCCAATTTTTTCAATTCCCTCGGCTTCAAAAAAAGGTCTTAATTGTTCAATGATCTCCTGGGCTTGGGACCTATCTTCTGGAAAAGGGATGTAGAAGCCCTTACCTGCCTCCCAGCTAAAAGCTATGCCTACCAATTCTGCGGTAAGAGGATTCAATCCGGTGGTCTCAGTGTCAAAACAGACCGAAGTCTGTTTCATTAAATTTTGGACAAAAAGTTTCATGGCCATGCCAGGAAGGATACTCTGGTAGACATGCGGTACTTCCTTGATATTTTTTCTGCTGGAAACTTCCTTAATGGTACCCCCGCTAACCTGTCCGTCACCGCCAAATAAGGAAAATTGACCACCTCCGGCCTCTGTTTGTTTCTTTTTTGATACGGGGCTGTTGTCCTGTTGCCCCACATTTGCGCTATCGTTATCCGATTCTGGGGAGAAAAGCTTTAAGAACTGGTCCTTAAGTCTGCGAAATTCCAATTCCTCGAAAATCTCCTGCACCTTTTCGCCATCGGGCATGGTGAGTTCATAGTCTTTGGCGTCAAAGGTTACATCGCAATCCACGAAAATTGTTGCCAGTTTTTTGGACAGGATGCCCAGTTCTGCATTTTCTTGGACCTTCTCCTTCATTTTGCCTTTGAGCTTATCGGTATTCGCAAGCAAATTTTCCATGGAGCCGAACTCTTCAATAAATTTTTTGGCGGTTTTGTCGCCCACTCCGGGCAATCCGGGAATGTTGTCGCTTGCATCGCCCATCATCCCCAAATAATCTATTACCTGTTCCGGACGTTCAACGCCAAAGCGTTTCTGGACTTCTGGGATGCCCCAAATTTCTATGCCATTGCCCAATCTCGCCGGGCGGTACATAAATATGTTCTCGGAGACCAATTGACCAAAATCCTTATCCGGTGTAACCATATATACTTTATAGTCCTCTTTTTCCGCTTGCTTGGCCAAGGTCCCAATAATATCATCGGCTTCCATTCCCTCTAATTCCACTACGGGAATATGCATGGCTTTTAAAATATTCTGAATATAGGGAACGGCTATTTTAATGGCATCTGGTGTGGCATCCCTATTAGCCTTGTATTCGGCGAACATTTCTGTGCGGTCCGCACTTCCTCCCTTGTCAAAACAAACGGCCAAATGATCCGGTTTTTCCCTTCTTATTACGTCCAGTAGAGAATTCATGAATCCCATAATGGCAGAAGTATCCATTCCCTTGGAGTTTATTCTTGGGTTTTTTATGAGTGCATAATATCCCCGAAATATGAGCGCGTATGCATCAAGTAAGAAAAGTCTTTTTTGTTCAGCCATTATAATTGATTCTTGTTGAGATTTGGATATTGAATAATTGGTAATTAGGATTTCAAGAAAGTCTCCGTCGGATTATTGCTTTGTCCTGCCCCTGTAAATTTGCTATAACTAAATCCAGGATGTATACAGTAACCTCCGGTTTCCCCTTTCTTGTTGATGGCGATAAACCCAATTTGAAAATCCCTTCTGTCCTTGTTCTTTTCCATGATCCGTCTTACTCCTTCCTCGCATGCCTCTTGTGGCGATTTTCCTTGACGCATTAGTTCCACGATCAAGAAGCTGCCAACGGTTCTTACCACTTCTTCGCCAACCCCTGTAGCCGTTGCGCCGCCAACTTCGTTGTCTACGAATAGTCCTGCACCAATAATAGGGGAGTCGCCAACACGTCCTGCCATTTTGTAGCCCATTCCACTTGTGGTACAGGCGCCTGCAATATCCCCGTTTTTGTCAATGGCTAGCATGCCAATGGTGTCGTGGTTTTCTATATTGATAATGGTTTCGTATTTGGAGTTTTTCTTCCATTCCAGCCAATCTTTTTTAGCCTTCTCGGTAAGTAGATTTGTTTTTGGGAACCCTTTTTCATAGGCAAATTGTTCTGCTCCTTTTCCGGCCAACATTACGTGGGGGGTATCTTCCATTACCTTTCTGGCAACAGAAACGGGGTGGGCTATATTTTCCATACATAATACCGCTCCACAGTTTCCGTCCTTGTCCATGATACAGGCATCCAATGTAACATGGCCATCCCTATCCGGCCTTCCGCCGTTGCCGACCGTTTCGTTGCTGAGATCGGCCTCTTCCACCATAACTCCTTGCTCTACCGCGTCCAGTGAAGAACCGCCTTTTTCCAAAACTTCCCAAGCCTTAGCCGTGGCATTCTTGAAATTCCAGGTGCAGATTACAATAGGTTTTACGCCAACTGTGGTGTCTGCAATTGGGGGGAGTTCCTTTTTTGTTTCCTGGCAGGAGGCAAAAAGAGGTGCGGATATTATTCCAGCGGTACTTAGGGTAGAATTTTTTAGGAAATTTCTTCTTTTCATAAGATAGTGTTACTTAATTTTAAGGTTCTAAATATAAGAAATATGATTGTAGAAGTATGTGCCAATTCTTTAGAATCTGCCTTAAATGCCCAAAAAGCTGGTGCTGACCGAATTGAGTTGTGTGCCGAGCTTGCCGTAGGTGGGGTTACCCCTTCTTTTGGGCTGTTGCAGCTTGTAAAGGAACATATTTCTATTCCCGTAAACGTATTGATAAGGCCAAGAAGTGGCGATTTTACGTATTCCGATTTGGAATTTGGAATTATGAAAAGGGATATCGCCATATGCAGGGAATTGGGTTTTAATGGAATTGTTTCAGGGGTGCTGTCCAAGGATTTTACCTTGGATTATAAAAGAACAAAAGAACTGATAACAGCTTCTAGGCCATTGCAATTCACCTTCCATAGGGCCTTCGATTGGGTTAGGGATCCAATTACTACCCTTGGGCAATTGGAAGAATTGGAAGTGGATACCATATTAAGTTCTGGACAACAAAATTCTTCGCTTACGGGGTTGGACTTGTTGATCCGGTTGTTGAAAGAATCAAAGTACAGTACTATTATGCCTGGGGGAGGTATAAGGGATGCCAATGTAATGGAATTTCGGGAGAAAGGTTTTGACGCGGTACATTTGTCGGGAATACAATTTCACAGAACTCTGGATGAAGCCCCTGCAGTAAAAATGAGCACGCCCAGTTTTCTTAAGGATGATGAAATTGCCATTAGCAACTTAACTACCTTAAGGGAAGTGGTCCGCTTAGTTAAAGAAAAGTGAAATGGACACTAATGGTATTGAAACCGATATCTTTACAAAAAAATAAGGTATGCTTCGTTGGATTGTTTTTATTGTCATCTATATTGTACTGGGAATTTATACTTTACAGGCTATTAAGGCAGCAACCCGTTATCCCTGGGTTTATTATGCCTATATGGTATTTTCGCTCTTTGTCCTCGGAAATTTCATATATCAGTTTACTTTGGGTGACGCTCCTGGCCGTGTATTAAGTGTTCCAAAAAGTTATGCTTTTGGACTTTTGTTGGCCATGCTGACTTTTAAATTGATAACCATAGTCTTTTTGTTTTCCGAGGATATTTTTAGATTTCTTACTGCAGCATATCACAAAACATTTGGTGGGACCAAGGAATTTAGCCTCCCCCAAAGAAGACGTTTTTTAAGTACCCTGGCCATGGGTATTGCCGCTTTGCCCTTCTCCGCATTGTTGTACGGGATGGTCAAGGGGAAGTATAATTTTAAAGTCCTTAAGTATGATTTGGAATTTGATGACCTGCCCAGCAGTTTCGAAGGGTATCAAATAACCCAAATATCGGATGTGCACAGTGGTAGTTTTGATAATAGGGAGAAAATTGAATATGCCATAGATTTGATAAATCGGCAAAAAAGCGATGTGTTGCTTTTTACAGGGGATATGGTAAACAATATGGTAGAGGAAATGTTGCCATGGAAAGACCTTTTTTCGACCTTAAGTGCAAAAGACGGTAAATTTTCCGTGTTGGGGAACCATGATTATGGGGATTATGTGGATTGGGAATCCGAAGAAGCCAAGAGAAATAATCTAATTGATCTTAAAAACCTACAAAAGGAAATGGGGTTCGACCTCCTGCTTAATGATAGCCGATATTTGCAAAAAGGGGAGGATAGGATTGCCTTGATCGGAGTTGAGAATTGGGGTAGGGGAGGTTTTAAAAAAGCGGGCGATCTAAAGAAAGCCGTTTCCAAAATCGATAAAGATGATTTTAAAATTCTAATGAGCCATGATCCTTCCCATTGGGAAGATCAAGTCCTAAAGGATGATTATCACTATCACCTTACTTTGAGTGGGCATACCCATGGCATGCAATTTGGGATAGAAATTCCGGGATGGGTGAAATGGAGCCCGGCCAAATGGAGATATAAGTATTGGGCAGGGGTATATGAAGAACTGGGTCAAATGATTAATGTAAACCGGGGGTTTGGATTTTTGGGGTATCCTGGAAGGGTCGGTATTTGGCCCGAAATCACCGTAATTACCTTAAAAAAGAGGTCATTAACGTGATTTTAACCACTACCTTGTCGACAAAAATGATAGCACTGGTTGTGTTTTAACATTTTTTCTTATTTTTGATTTATATTCCAATGTATAGTATATGTCTAAATTTGGTGAATTAATTGATATCAATGTTCCTGTGTTATTGGATTTTTACGCAGAATGGAACGAACAGTCAACAGCCATGCATCCTGTCCTAAGGGATGTTGCCGCTGCCTTGGGCGATAAGGGCAAGGTGATCAAGATTGATGTGGACAAAAATAAGGAGCTTTCCCAGGCTTTACGGGTGAAAGGTTTGCCTACCTTGATGATATACAAGAAAGGTGAAATGGTTTGGAGGCAAAGTGGGGAGCAGGATGCAAATACACTTATAGGGATACTTAATGAGTATCTGTAACTAATTAAATAGTATAAAAAAACCGAGACCTGAGTCTCGGTTTTTTTGTGTCCATTATTCCGGAATTGCTATGCTGTCCAATTGTTCTTCCGGTAAGGCATCTATAGCCGATGAATCCATTAGGTCGGGATCCGATGTCGGAGCTTGTATGTCCTCCATCGGGTCGTTGCGATAAAAGCGTTCAAACTTCTCTATGTATTCGTTGAAAATAAGGGTTTCCTTTTCTGCAATCTCCTGATCCTGGTTGGTAATCAAAATGTCGATATTTCTACTGTAGGCCTCCAAGTCGGGAATAATTTCATCCAAGAACATTCGCTGTTCCTCAAAAGGTAGATTGGAATAATAATCCAAGCGTTCCTGATAAATATTTTTTAATTTTTGAAATAGGTCCCTGGCCCTTTGGGTTTCCCCTACCTTAAAGTACCCATCTATAAAAGGTTCTACAAAGGCGTAATAGCCGAAATACTCCACGGGCATATTTTCCATGGCAATATTGATCACATCCTTTGCTTTTTCTATCTTGTTTTCCTCTATCAACGTTTCTGTAAGACGAGCTAGGTTGCCTCTAAAGGAAAGTGCCTGTGTGCGTGTTTGGGGATCGTGATAAATATCCGGGCTTCCCGCATTGCCCCATTCCCATTTCTTTACAATGTCGTACATGAGGTCGGCATCTATCCTGCCCATCTCATAAGAACTCCTGTTTGTTGTTTTAATGGGTACCAGTTTGTACACCAAGCCGTCCAATTGAAGATAATCTTTCATCCATATGTATTCTGCGGCATCAAAACTTCCTCCGGAGAAATATATGGGGCGTTTCCAGTCATTGTTGGCAATGATGTCCAACATCAGGATTCGGTTTTTGGGAAGGGCGCTTTTTGGTAGGTCAATATCAATATAATCGACAATTAGTGCCGAATCCTTTTCTTTGACCAAGCCACTTTCCAGTACATTTTTCTTATTCACCGGAACCCTAATTTTATTGGTCGGATAGTAAACAACATCCAAATTGCTTTCGGAATACTGACTTAAGTCCGCACCTTTTTTCTGTAATATGCTTCTAAATTTGGTTTGTTCCTTGTCGCTGCCTACCCAGTTCATAAAGTCTTTTATGTCCCATCTACTTTGGGTAAGCTCATTAAAGTATATGGCATCCCTAGACCCCCATTTGTATTCGTTATGGGTAAGCTGCGAGGGAATGGGATCACTTTCATAGGCCTTCTTTTTCATTTGGTCTATATACCAATCGGTGGCAAAAAGGCTGGTATTTACCACGCGTACGTCTGTCCTAAAGCCTTCAATTTCCTGGGCGTACCATAAGGGAAAGGTGTCGTTGTCCCCAATAGTGAACAAAATGGCGCCAGCATCTTCTTTGGTCGATTCCAGATAGGCCTTTGCTGTAGACTTGGCAGTAAATCTATTGGATCTGTCATGGTCGTCCCAATTTTGGAACGCCATTACAGCTGGAACTGCCAAAAGACAGAGAATAGTAATTCCGGGAGCCAATATTTTTGGACTCAATAACTTTTGGAATTCATCAAAAAGTCCGTACACGCCCAGGCCGATCCAGAGGGCAAACACATAAAAGGAGCCCACAAGGGAGTAAT
Source organism: Arenibacter flavimaris (assembly GCF_030291335.1). NCBI lineage: Bacteria > Pseudomonadati > Bacteroidota > Flavobacteriia > Flavobacteriales > Flavobacteriaceae > Arenibacter > Arenibacter flavimaris. The sequence goes on along the minus strand of NZ_JASWIM010000032.1, from coordinate 2,363 downwards.
CCCGTTCCCTAGGCTGAAAAATGGCCGGATTGGTGTAGAACTGGATGGCAATACCGGTAAACATAAAGAACACGAACAATGCCCAAAATTGTTTGGGGTTTTTACTAATTTGAAAGATGAGGCCTATAATACCAAGTAGTAAAGGGAGGAAGAAATAGGTGTTCCTGCCTTTGTTGTTCTTGATATCACTAGGTAGGTTTTCCTGACTGCCTAGTCTGGCATTGTCAATAAAGTTTATACCGCTTAACCAATTTCCGTGGTTGTCATATCTACCTTGTATATCATCTTGTTTACCCACAAAATTCCACATGAAGTAGCGCCAGTACATATATCCAAATTGAAATTGGAACATGTATTTTATATTTTGCATCACCGTGGGAGGCTGTACATCTATATATTCGCTAAACTCCCTAAGGAATCTCATATATTGGGAAGTGTCTATTTCTCCCTTGGCGAAACCGTCCTTAAATTGGTTTACGGCTTCCCTAAGTTCATTGTTTCCGAGATAATCAGATTTGATCCTAAAGGTGAGCGGGTCAAAATACTTCATGTAATTTTCTGCATTTTGTTCGCTCCACATCCGCGGCAGGAGTCCTACATGATCGGAGTTTGGTCCCTGCAGCGCATTTTTATAGTTGTTTACTATAATGTATTTTCCGGTCTTTAGGTCTTTTTCGTATTTGGGTTTTTCGTCCTTTTCATCCCCTGCAGGAGCAAAAGTGTCCGAGTAATAGGCGCCATAAACAGGGCTGTCCACCCCGGGATATTGTTCCCGGTTGTAATAGGCCAACAAAGATCTGGCATCCGAAGGGTCATTTTCATTGATGACTACATCGGCATTTGCCCTTATGGGCAGCATTAGCCATGAGGAGAATCCTAAAAACAAGAACATTAGGCAGAGCACAATAGTGTTGGCTACGGTGTAATTGTTCTTACGCGTGTAGCGCAATCCCCAATAAAAAACACCTACAAATATGAGGCCCATAATAATGGTTCCTGAGTTAAATGGCAGGCCAATGGTGTTGATGAAAAACACCTCGCTCCAACCAAAAACCTTTAGTACATAGGTCAGCGAAAATTTGTAGACCAGCATCAATATGGCCACTACGATAATATTGGCCAACAAAAAATTCTTTATTGTGGTGGTCTTGTAGGTTTTAAAGTAGTACAACAAACCTATTGTAGGTATCGCCAGGAAGCCCATGAACTGAATTCCAAAAGTAAGTCCTACTACAAAAGAAATAAGTACAATCCATTTGTTGCCTCGAGGATTCTCCAGGTCATCTACCCATTTTAACCCTAACCATAGAAGGAGGGACATGATTAAGCTGGCCATTGCATAGACTTCTGTCTCTGTGGCGTTGAACCAAAAACTATCGGAAAAGGTAAAGGCCAGTGAGCCAACTAGCCCACTACCCAAAATGGCCAAGGCTTTACTGTTGGTTATGATTTCTTCCTTGGATATAAGTTTTCTTGTGAGGTTGGTAATGGTCCAAAACATAAAAAGGATGGTGAAGGCACTTGAAACCCCGGAAACGAGGTTTACCATCTTTGCAACCTGGGTAGGTTCCAAAGCGAACATGGCCATAAATGCCCCTATCATTTGCAATAAAGGTGCTCCTGGTGGATGTCCTACCTGCAGTTTGGCCGCTGTTGAAATATATTCTCCAGCATCCCAAAAACTACTAGTTGGTTCAACGGTAATTACGTAGGTAATAAGGGCTATAAAAAAAACAAACCATCCTGTGATGGTATCCCATTTTTTAAAATTTTTTGAAAACATGCGGTTTGTCGTTTGTCCGAAGGGCGAATTTACTAATTTAAATAGATAATAGGATATATATTTCATAAACCTTTAACATGATAATTGGGTCATGGTGCCTTCAAAATGCAGGACATAACAAGTAGCCCCAAGGTGTGCTCCTTTTGGATTAGTGGTTTGTGGTATTGTGGGAACCCCCGCATTGCGGGTTGTTGGGGAGTATTTTTTTATTTTTTTGGAATATGACTCGAAAATATTTGTGCATATAAAACTTTGTTTTAAATTTGCACGCTCAAACGAGGTAGTGGCCTATGGTGTAATTGGCAACACAGCTGGTTTTGGTCCAGTCGTTCTAGGTTCGAGTCCTAGTAGGCCAACTTTACAATCCCCTGATTCTATTGGTTTCAGGGGATTTTTATTTTTCAGGTACAACATAGGTACAACAAATTGGGTTTTTCAATCACTAAAAGATTATTCAGGATCAAGTCCGAAATCTGGGTTTTTACCATTTTAAGAATATAATTTAATCAAGCGATATAAGAAGTATTCCGTATTCCTGACTCCCCTAAATTGTGATCTAAAAGCCTTTACTTTGGCATTA
>NZ_JASWIM010000031.1:0-74021 GCF_030291335.1 Arenibacter flavimaris | reverse complement strand
TGCAAATCTGTATAAGAATTGCAAAAGTTAAAATTGAAATCCGTTTAATCGAAAAACCTCTGTAACTAACTATATTTCAAATATTTCAAAGAACTATTTTAGATTTTAATGGGACAGTAATGGCTCAATACATAATGTTGATTTTGGGTTATAGAATCATTAACATCTCTCATTAGCCCATTCCTTGTTTATCAGCGCAACCTACTTAGGATATCATATTCTGCTTCCCTCAACGGTTTCCCGCTATTTACTTTTTAAAGAATTGTTTTTCTTTAGTTCCATAAAATTAAGCAAACGAACTATAGCCAGACCCCACAGAATAGGGTAGGGGGCAGCAGAGCTATAAACCATCTAATTAATAACTAGGCCAACAAATAAATTTATTAAAATAGACCTATAAGAAATATAGTAACTAGCTGCTATATCCAGTTATTGGTGCCAATATAAAACCTAAGAACAGTCATTACAAACCCCAATCAGAACACAATTTGCATTTTGAACTTCATAGCCATTGGGAACTGAATACTCAACAGGAACTTGCAGGCATTCAATCGTATCACACGACAAACAACGAAAATGAAAATGATGTTGAATAACTTCTTGTGGATTCTCACATTTTTTGCAAATGGCAAAATACTGTTTTCCGTCTTCTGCAACAATTTTGTGGACTATCTCATCCTCACAAAATCTGTTTAATACTCTATAAATTGTAGCTCTATTAATTTCAATATCCAACTGCCTTTCTATAGCGTCTTGACTTAACGCCTTTCTTGAATTTAATAGTAAATTCAGTACTGCTTCTTTTGTTGGTGTATTTCTTCTATTCATATTTTATTGCGAACATGTTGCAATAATACAAAAGAATGTATATTTGCCAAAACACTATTGCGACAATTTCGCATTTATTACATCAATCAATGACAAGAAGAGAGATAATAAATCTATTTGGAGTGTCAGTTTAGTTCTTACACTGCCCAGACCATTAACTCGCTTCGCCCAACACAATAACAATATGGATAAAAATGAATTTGAAGTAATCATAATAGGCGGAAGTTATGCAGGACTTTCAACAGCGATGACTCTAGGTCGTTCACTTCGCAAGACCTTGATAATTGATGCAGGAAAACCCTGTAATCGGCAAACACCACATTCACATAATTTTTTAACTCAAGACGGAAGTACACCAAAGGAAATTTCTGAAATTGCAAAAAGTCAAGTAACAAAATACGACAGTATAAAATTCTATGATGGACTTGCGGTTAGTGGAGAAAAAAGTAATAAAGGAACTGAAATCACCACTTTAAAAGGGGATGTTTTTACAGCAAAGAAATTGGTTTTAGCAACAGGAATTAAAGACCTAATGCCAGATATAAAAGGTTTTTCAGAATGTTGGGGAATTTCAGTTGTGCATTGCCCATATTGTCACGGATACGAAATAAGAAACAAGAAAACTGCCATAATTGCCAATGGAGAAAGAGCACTACATCTTTCTTCTTTAGTGAATAATTTAACCAGAGAAATCACGATAATCACTTCAGGGGCAAAAGACTTTGAAGAAAACCAACTGGAAAAGTTTAAACAACACAATATTCAAATCATTGAAAAGGAAATTTCTGCAATAGAACATCAAAATGGACAATTAGAAAAAATCGTATTTAAAGATGGTAGTTCTGAAAACTTTGATTGTGCTTATGCTTCTATCCCTTTTAAGCAAAATTCAAATATACCTAAAACGTTAGGTTGTGAAATCACGGAAAACGGACACATCGAAGTGAATTTTATGCAAAAAACTACAGAAGAAGGGATATTTGCTTGTGGAGACAACAGTACAATGATGCGTTCCGTATCAATAGCAGTTAGTAGTGGAACGATAACAGGTGCAATAGTAAATCACGAATTGACACAAGAAAATTTTTGATATGGTAGAAGTGTTTATGACCAACGTAAAATCAGAAATTCTATCAATAGAAATTCTACAATTTTTGGAAAACGAATATCCAGAGGTAAAATCCAATTTTGACTTGGAGGATTTCAACAAACCATATCCTTGTGGTCATTCCATTTTAAGAATTGAAGGAAAAGTAATTGATATTAATTCAATAACTATACAACTAAAACGTAAAGGAATTGAATGTGAATTATTAGAAGATAAAATTTGTGTATAGTATGGCAGAATTTTGGGAAACAACATTTAACGATAAACAAGAAATGTGGGGAATGGAACCTTCAAAATCTGCCCTATTGACAAAAGATTTTTGTGTAGAAAATACCATAAAAAATATACTCATCCCCGGAATTGGATATGGGCGAAATGCCCAACCATTCATCGAAAATGGAATAAAAGTAAGCGGAATTGAGATTTCAAAAACAGCCATTAAACTGGCCAAAAAACATTATGGAAAAAAAATCAACATTTTTCACGGCTCTGTAACCAAAATGCCTTTTGAAGACAAAAAATATGACGGGATTTTTTGCTATGCTCTTATTCATTTATTAGATAGCGAAGAAAGAAAAAAGCTAATACAAGACTGTTACAACCAACTCACCGAAAACGGATTTATGGTTTTTACAGCCATAACAAAAAACGCACATCAATTTGGAAATAAAAGACAACAAAATATACGCGCCATTATTAGATAAATGGCTAGTGTTAAAACCAGAAGAAAAGGTAAGACAGCAGTACATACAACGTCTTATTGAAAATTATGGATTTTCAACAGATCAAATGGCACAAGAAGTTAAAGTGAATAATTCGCAACGAGGCCAGGGTAGAGCAATGGCAGATATAGTCGTCTGGAAATCTAAAGAAGATAAAAACAATAATAATCACGCAGCTATAGTAGTTGAATGTAAAGCGGAACACTTAACTATTCGTGAAGAAGACTACTTTCAAGGCTATAATTATGCGTCTTGGGCAGGTGCAGATTTTTTTGTGACAACCAACCTTAAAGAAACAAGAATCTTTAGAGTTGTTAAAGGAAAAATTCCAAAATTATTAATGAAGTACAATATAGTTCAGAGCCATGTACTAGAGAAGAATGGGATGAAGTACCACACAGTGAATTGGAGTACAGATTTATAGGTTTTATCAATCGTGATGTTCGACTTGAAGACGAGATGCCAGATTTTCAAATACGAGCTATTGAAAGAGCTGCCGAAGAGTTGTCCGTTTCCTTGGAGGCATTAAAAGCTAGCTTAAATCCAAGCGAATCCTTTAAATTCAGCACACCTGATATAATTGCCCATATTGAGGATGTTGCAAAGGGATTAATAAAAATTAATGAAACTAGATTTGACCCATGTCTTTTTGACTAATTTCCTCATATAACATCAAACAAAAAACCTCATTATTAATTTAGTGAGGTTTTTTTTATATAATATACTCTAAATCAGTAGTTTAAACGATAACTCCTATGTATATTTAAGGTCTAATATAAATCTAAACGTTAATAGCATGAAAAAAGCAATATCCAAAACCGAAGCTCTAAGCACAGTTAAAAAAGCAAAATACAAGAGTATCATCCATCGAGCAAAACATTGACAGACAGCGTGAAACTGCGCCAGACGTTAGACTATATGAAGATAGGATTTCGGGATTGATACCATTTAACGAAAGACCATCAGGAAGACGATTAATTAAGGACATTGAAGAGGGCAAAATCAATTACGTAATCATCCATTCAATAGATAGGCTAGGGCGGAACGTTGTTGATATGCAGAAGCAGTTAAATTGGTTTATTGATAATGGGGTGCAAATATTTGCCGAGAATATCAGAATGGAGTTGTTAAATGAGGATGGTACAATGAACAGTATCGCCAAAATGATTATTGACCTTCTTGGTTCGGTTGCAGGTTTGGAAATTGAAGCTATCAAGGAAAGACAAAATCAGGGAATTAAAATCGCCAAAATCAAAGGCGTATATAAGGGCAGAAAGGTTGGTGCTACTATGACTGATGAAGATTATCTAACTCGTCATAAAGATATCGTAGAGCTTCTGAAAGATGGTTTATCAATGAATAAAATATCCAAGTATACCAAAAAGGCCTTTGTTACTGTTAGGGCTGTAAAATTGAGAATGGCAGAGGTAGCTTAATCAATAAATTTCTATATTAGGATTTTAAAAAGAGTATAGTGAAAATTATTCAAAATTAATATAATCGTATCCGCCCAATAGGGATTAACAAAAATTGCTTTAAAACAGCTGAATGATAGAATCTATTAAGCATTTCTTTAGTTTACTTTTTGATAATTCAAAATCATGGACATTTAGAGCTTCGGCTGGTGTTTCAATTATTGGTTTTTTGATAATCACAGATATAATACTTGATTTCAGTTATAATCTACATTATAACAATAAACTTAGTCAATTAGAAATAATCCAAGACCTCAAAAATGATTACCAATCAGACACTGAAAAACTTAACAAGATTATTATTCTAGAAAATAAAATTCTTACTAAGGAGCATTATACAGAATTCATATCTCGTAATTTTAAAGAAATTTCTAATCGTTCAGCTAAAAATGACCTAGAACCGGACGAAAAAATCAGTAGTAAAAAATCCAATATTTCTCCATTTTGGATGGTGTTTTCATCAAATTATGCCTTAGTACTCGCACTACCATTTATTATTTTACTTCCCCTATATCATAACAACAGTAGGACTGTTGGAGGACTTTTTGCTTGGTTCGCCTCTCTCATAACATTAGGAGTGGCAATTGCCATAGTTACATGGTTTGCTTATCAAATCCCAATAATCTTGGGAAATCCAACTTGGAACTACATTTTAAATTTTGTAATACATACTTTGCTTTGGATTTTAGGTTTTAAAATTGGGAGTAATGAAAAAACAAAAAGCAATTCTTTCTAAAATTTCTGTTACCGGAAAACAAATATGTAAGGTTTTCGGCAATTAAGGATGTATTAAAAATGGAAAATAAGGATGTATGATTTTGAGTCCAATTTAGGTTAAATTTCTTTATTTTCAAATATGGTTTTTCGGTGTTCCATACGATAGCTTTTACCGCTTAATTTTATGATTTCACAGCGGTGTAATATTCGATCCAACAATGCTGTTGTTAGTACATCATCCTTAAGCACCTCGGCCCATTGTTGTGGGGATTTATTGCTGGTAATGATCAGTGAGGTTCTATCGTGGAGTTCATTGATAAGATTAAAGAATGCTACCCCATCCTGCTGTGTAACAGGGAACATCATAATATCATCAATGACCAGTAGGTGTGCCTTAAGAATACGTTTGTATTGAGCTGCAGCACTTCTAGTGACATCCTTGAGCTTCAATATTTTTGTCAGTTCCTCCATGCTCTTAAAATAGGCTCTGTAGCCTTTGTCCACCGCATCAAAGCACATCCCTGCCGCGAGATATGTTTTTCCGACCCCGGATGGTCCCAGTAGTATGATATTGAAATTTTGCTCCAGCCATTGAAGTTCCCTTAGATGGTTGAGCTGCTGTTTCTCCAGACCATTGGAAACACTGAAGTCGTACAGGTCCAGATCGAAGCTCCCTGGCAAGCGTGCTTGTACAATGCGTCTATCCAGATCCTTTTTTCTTCTGTGCGCCACTTCCTTTTCCATAAGCCTGTTGATGAGTTCTAAATAGCTGGTGCTTTCCTTTTCAGCTTCCGCTATGGCAATCTCCAGATGGGATGCCAGGGCAGTTAATTTTAACTGTTTACAATGTTGCTTGATTTGTTCTGTTTTAGTCATAGTTACATTATTGATTAATGATATTTTCGTAGTCTCGCAGATCGCTTTTCTCCGGAATCTGGTTGGCTTTTTCTAAATTGTTTTTATCCAAGAGCCGGATTCCCTTTTGTAACAAGGGAGCCTGGGGAGTCTTAACAAAGAGGACCTGTTCAAAATCATACCCACTTAGAATTTCATTTTCCAAGCAAAAATCCAGAGCCCTATCGGCGTCTTGTTTTTCAATGCCTTCCAGGGCCTTTAAAATAACCTGTAGATGGTCCCTGAGGTACCTAGGAAGCTTCTGGTTGATTTTTTGTAGGTACTGGGCCGCCTTGTCCTTATCAGTAAAATAAGCGGTTGCCAGTAGAATCATTTGATCCAGACTTTTGGAAGTATCCCTTTTATGGTTGGTATTGGCGATGAACTGTCCTTTCTTGAAAGAGATCTTATGGCTGCAGATCAGTTCCTGGTCGACACTGTAGATCTCCAGGATATCAGCTACTTCTTTTATAGTCACCTGGGTGCCGGTGCCCTTGTATGTCCCCATAGGAACACTGTAGAAGTTGCTCTTATAGGCAATGGCATTGGTCTTTCTCACATGATAAGCCTTGGTTTGTTTGTTCTCAATGATCAAAGGGGTATAAGGGTTCATATATTCCTTCTCCAAGTCATACTCCTGTTGTGGTATCTTTTTCGTGAAGTTATGGGCAAGCGCGTTGGCCGTTCTTGCCAACCAAGAGGAAGCCTCGGTATTAAGGGTATCGATATCCCAATAGGACCTGTTATAGAGGAAGTTCTTTTTGACATACTGAACGACATTTTCTACCTTGCCCTTACTTTCAGGATCTGCTTTCCGGCAGAAATATAATTTAAAGCTCCTGGATTTGGTATACTGCTTAAAAGTAGCTGTAAGAATAACATCGCCAATATTCTCGTCCACTACCATGGTCCTGTCCTGGTCATATACTATAGTTTCTGGGATGCCCCCATAGAAAGCAAAGGCCTTTTCATGAGCCTGACACACATCCAGAGCGGTATAAGGCCTGTCCCAAAACCAAATGTATTTCATCCGGCTTCTGGAAAGAACAATGGCAAAGAAGCTTATCTTCTTTCTTTTTCCATTGACCAGACGCATATTGTAATGTCCAAAATCGATCTGTGCCTGCTCCCCGTAAGGCAGCTCTTGAATGGGGAAGTATTCCCGCGATACTTTAACAATAGGGATGTTGTGTTTCTGGCGGACAAACATCACAAAGTTATATACCGTGCGGGGATTGGTAGCAGGGAACTCGGGATGGTGTTCCTTTAACCAGTCATGTATTTGTGCGGCCGAAGTCTCGGGAAACCGGTCCAGCTTATCCCTGACAAAGGTTTCATAGGGAGATAATACTTTGCTTCTATACTGCCCTTTCAAAAGATGATTTTCATAATCTTCTTCGGACATTAACAGATATTTCTTTACTGTTCTGGTATCCAAAACCAGGTAATCGGCAATTTTTGGATTGCTAAATCCAAGCCCGTTAAGTTTGTGAATTTCGTGGTACATGATCCAATTGTTTAAGTCTCTTGTTGTCATCTAGGATTGGTCTTTTTATTCCAGTCCAAGAAACAGTAAAATTTGACTTCAAGGCTTACTCTTTTGCCCCCGGGGGCAAAAGAGTAAGCCTTGGATCATACATCCTTATTTTCCGAAAGTAGTACATGACTATTTTCCGAAAACACTACATTCTTATTTGCCGATTATAAGACATTGTTATTTTCCGGTTACAAATTTCCTTTAATTAAGTCCTCAAGAACAGATTAAGTTACTATACTATTTCATTAAATTTAGTGGTTTGCAAAAATTGTGTTTATTATTGGAAAATCGAAATAATAAAAAAGGATGCCCTTTTAAATTTTTACTATGCAATTAAGAAATCAAGAAATCGTCATTTCAGATAATTTAGAAATTAATCCGTTTGATGGTGACCAACTCGATAGAGAACAATATGCCCATGCACTTACAAGTGTTTTGAAAAATTATAACAAAGGTTTTGTATTAGCACTTAATAGCGAATGGGGTACTGGCAAAACGACATTTGTCAAAATGTGGATGGAATACTTAAAAAGGAAATCTTATGTAACCATATATTTTAATGCCTGGGAAAATGATTTTCAGGATGAAGTAGTTATTGCCATCTTATCAGAATTGAAAAAAATTAAAGGAGATTCTAGTGATCTTTTTGCTAAAGTTTTGAGAAAGGTAATACCATTACTAAAGAATGTTGGTATAGGTTTATTTAAGCATGCAATGGGTAAGGTTGCTGGTGATAAAACTTTAGAAAGTATTGCTGAGGGCCTAGGACAATATTCGGTTGCAAGTTTACAAAAAGACCTAGATGATTTTGACAAAAAAAAGAATAGTATTGAAGAATTTAGGGAGGTATTAAAAGAATTTGTAAAAAGCCTGGACAACGATAATCCTATCATTTTCGTTATAGATGAATTAGATAGATGCAGACCCAATTATGCCGTGGAGGTATTGGAAAAAATGAAGCATCTATTTAGTGTTGAGGGAATCGTTTTCGTTTTATCAATAGATAAAATTCAATTAGGCCATGCGATAAGAGGTGTTTATGGCAGTGAAAGTATCGACTCAAATGAATATCTAAGAAGGTTTATCGATCTAGAGTTCTCATTACCCAAACCAAATGTTAAGGATTATACTTTATTTTTGACTAATCATTTTGGTTTAAAGAATTATTATTCAAATCCCAATAGGCCAAAAGAATTTGAAACCGATATGGAAGGGTTAATTTTCATGTTGGATTTAATACAAAATTCCTTCTCCCCAACTCTGAGACAATTAGAAAAAATGCTAGGGTTATTTTCGATTGTTGTAAAGTCATTGAAAATTCATGACCCTGCAAATCCTATGTGCATTCTTTTTATTATTCTTTTAAAGACAACCACTAATAACGGTTATTATCAAAAGCTTGTTAATCGTCAATTATCACTACAAGAATTATTGGATATTACCGTAGAATTGCTACATCCGATTCAAGATGAAAATAAGAATAGTTATTTTCTATGGTTTCAAGGTGAGATTGTATACTATTATTGGAAGTATTTATACTCTATGGATAGATCAATTGTGCTATATGAAGGAAATCCGTACGATAAAGATTTTAAAATCATGGTAGACGGTAAATCAGATGATAAATTTAATTCTTTAGAGAAAGTAATAGGTAGATTGGTAAGCGATTATCGTTCTAGTAGTGGAATAGATTTGCTCCCAAAAATAATTCCACATATTAATTTATCTAGAATTGTAAACTGATGTGTTTATTTCTCCGCTTCCTCCAATACCTTTACCATCATTTCAGCCTTAAACAATTCCTCCCTTAATTGTTTATTCTCCTTTTCCAATTCATTGGTTCTAGGATAATTCTCAATTATTTTTACTTCATATGGTGGTTGAGCATATTCTGGTTGATACTTTATAGAAGCTAAACCAAAACCTGACGTAACTATAAGTGCCAATATTGCTATTGCTATGGAAAAATTGGATTGTTTCCGTGCCTGTTGAGATGCTAATCTAGACTCCTGTAATTCTAAATAGTCTAAATATTGCTTGGATGCATTTCCGTCAAGCCAATACTTATCATTTAAATCGTTCTCAATGTTTGCTGATACTTGAATTAACCCTTTTTCAGTATAACCATTTTTTACCATTAGGTAAAATCTATAATTGCTAATACTCTCCTTCGGGAGTTTAAACTCATGACTACTAAAATTATCGACAAACCAAACTAAAAACGTTAACTCTGAATTTTCATCAAAATGAAAGCCTAATTCACTTTGAACTTGTTTTGCTATGTCAAAATAGCTAATACCTTCCTTTTCTCTAGCTAATCCGATTTCCATCGCCTTTATATATCTATTCATTAGTCTCTTATTTTAGATTAAAACAAATGTAAATAATATACTTTTGACATAATACTTAATGATATTTCATCAACTAAAAGTGGAAAAAAATTTTATCTTAGACATCGAAAAGAATAAAGGGCATATAGCTTAGAATTGAAATAATTTACATTTCTAATTTTAGGTTATTTTATTTCTATATCTCTATGTCAGTTGAAGAAAACTTGGAACAAGATTAAATATGGCAAAAAAAAATTCAAAATATACACCACCTCCACCAACTGAACTTATTGCCCCTAGAAAGGACTTCATTCAGAAGCTTGAAGAAAGAATTCAAGAAGGCGAAGAAATTTTAAAATTTAAAGTAACCACCCAATCTGATTTTGACAAAAACAGAGATGAATTTAATCATTGGAATGACTACAATTCCGAATACTTAAAACAGTCATTCAATAATGAGTACAATGAATATAAAGACAGATATGACAAATGTGCAATGTTAATTGGACTTGGTAGTAATAGACCAGGACCTAAAGGGAAGCTTTTAAATTTTAAAGAAAGTGTCGAAACTAAACTCACAAACCTCAAAAAACTTCACGGAAAAGCCGATTTATTAAAATCCTCAATAGAGGAACCAAGTGCACAAGAAATGAAAAAAGCATCTACCAAAACAAATAAAATATTTATTGTTCACGGACATAATGACCACATCAAAATTGATTTGGCCAGAACTTTAGAAAAGCTTGGTCTACAACCTATCATCTTATCAGAACAACCAAATCAAGGACAAACAATAATTGAAAAATTTGAACTTCATTCTGATGTTGGGTTTGCTGTCGTTTTATTAACTGCTGATGATTTAGGTAGAGTTAAAACTTCTGACGAAGATAAATATAGAGCAAGACAGAATGTAATTATTGAAATGGGTTATTTCATTGGAAAATTAGGACGTAGCAATGTATTCCCTATGTATGAAGATGGTGTTGAATTACCTAGCGACTTACATGGAATTTTATACAATTCTATTGATGATGCGAAAACTTGGAAATTCAAATTAGTTAAGGAATTAACAGCAGCAGGCTATCAATTAGATGCTAACAAAATATTATAATGAGAAATTACAAATTCCAAGATTTTGAAATTGGGAATAGCGTATACCATAAATCGAACACAAAAATTAAAATGATTGTCGTAGGTAAAGAAGCTGAGATTTTTGAGATAAAGTGCAGATGGGTCGATAAGGATGGAAATAGACTAGAAGATACATATTTGTTTTTAGAATTAATAAAGTCTGACGATTATGATGATGATAACAATCATCTAGAAATAAGAACATCATCATTATAAAAAACGCCGAACAACATTGATTTAAGTAATTGTTTAGTTAAGTTCTGTCCCACATAACTCCTCATAACAATCTCTCCATCAAGTACATTTATCGATTATTTAAAAAGCCCTCCAAGCGTCCAATCAATTATACTGACATAAGTATATCACTAATTTGTTTAACTGTCTCGGAGCTTCTTTTTTGTTGCTCAAACCATAAAAAAGCATAGAAGAAAATCTTCCATGCTTAAATCTTATTTATACTGCTGTATTGATAGCTACGGCTAATTCTCCAAGAGAACCTTCTCGAACTACTGCAACATAACCTTGCACAAAAGATCTGTCATCCCAATCAAGGGTGAACAAATAATTCCTATCGGAATTTCTAATATTGGTTTGAAATATTTTACTCATAGTTTGAAAGTGTGTTTAAATATTTGCCAACAATTGGATATAATTATTAACTATATCCCACTTATAAAAACTAAGATAATGAATACTGATAAGAAATTCTATAACGGAATTTAAAGTATTTTAAAATGAACTTTTAGGATAGGGATTGCACTCATATCGGGACAACGTAAAACACAAAATTATTTTAAGCATATTCATCCCCTGATTAGTCCCCTATAAAGAAAAAAGCCCTGTAAACTTAATGTTTACAGGGCTTTGCAATCATTTTCTTTGGTCCCACCTGGGCTCGAGCTAGGGAACACCTCATTATGATATATGCTACATGTCCCTTTCCTTAAAGTTACTATTTAAAATGGAGTGTAGAATTTCTAGCCGTCTTGTCTTTTATTCAAAGGCTGTTTGAAATCTTTAATATCAATGGTTGTGACCGAATCATATATTTTGGCAAAGTCACTTAAGGTATATCCCATTGCTTCGATAATTAAAAATAATGATCCGCAGGTAGGCGTTGTTTTTGATTTTGCATTGAAAATATCTGAAACGGTAGCTTTTCGTAAGAATGAGGCCAATGCGATTTTATTATAGCTTTTGGCAATTTCTTCGTCATTGTTATTACTAGGCCTAAAATTTTTGGTTGCATCCAATAGCTTGTTCAAGCTAATTGCAATCTTAATTTTAATATCGGGAATTAATTCCTCTTTCATATATGCAATTAACTATTTCGTGAAAAATATATCGGTACGCTTTGGCGTACCGATATATTTTTTTATATTTGGTTTGTCATCATTCATTTATGATGATAATTGAATGAATAATGCGATTCTTCTTTGTTAGAATTAGTCTAGAAGCAGTCGCTTGGATTCCCGGTCTAAAAACTGGTAACTTAATGCACGGGATGATAAGCAAGATGCCCATGCCCCGGGGCATGGGTTTTCTTATCAGAGTGTACCAAACCAGTTCCTAGACTTTTAAGTGGAGATTAACCACTTTATGCCGAGCGCTGTTCTATTTAGAAGTTTTGCAAGCAGTAACTTAAAGGCTAAAAGAGCTATGAAACACAGCTTATGTAACTTAATTGGTAAAACCGCCGCTGGGCACCTTACTACATTATTGCAACATACAGTGTACGACATTCTCTTTACCAAAAAGCCCAAGAACCCAATATAGGTTTTGCATTATTATGGGATTTGTGTTGTACCATATCTTCCGGAACTCGAAAGTCCTTTTATCCCATAATCCACGATCCACACTTTTTTTGGCATCCGGCCAAATAACGACAAAGCAGCCTAACATCATTTAAGGCTATTTCTTTGCTGCATCAGATATGCTATGGTTAAGCATTTTTGACAGGCTAGGGGAGGAGCCATAAAAGTGAGCTAGCTGAGATATGCCCATTCGGCAACCTAATCTTGCAAACAAAACCACAATACCAACCCATAGATCCATATTGCCTATGACATAGAACATATACAAAAATAGCCTCCCAAACCCTGTTTGACCGACTGGTTTGGAAGGCCTTGACTAAATAAAACTAAGTTTCATCTAATCTTCAAAATTATGAAAAATAATCTTGAGTATAAGGGCATGCTACGCTTATGCCTACTATTTATCTGCTTTTTTGTTCCCCCACCTTACTTTGCCCATTTCCCCCATGGGCATTGTTCTAAAATCTTTTCCAACCTTGATATCCAGCAACAGTACCAGATTTCCGGTACCGTTACCGATAACTATGGTCCCATGTCCGGGGTACATGTACTTATCAAGGGTATCAATACTGGTACCTTTACCAACCCCAAAGGGGAGTACTTTCTTTTGGTAAATAAAAATGATATCCTTGTCTTTTCCTATCTGGGCTACCACAGTAGGGAACTTCCCGTACTGGGCAGGACCACCCTGGACGTGCAAATGCAGTCCGAGGTCACCGAGCTTCAAGAGGTGGAGGTCAATGCCGGCTACTATACGGTAAAGGAAAGGGAGCGTACAGGGAGCATCAGCAGGGTCACGGCCAAAGAAATAGAACTGCAGCCTGTGGTTAGTCCGTTGGAGGCCTTACAAGGCCGAATGGCGGGGGTGGAGGTGGAACAGCGGAGCGGGATGCCAGGAAACACCCCCATTATTAGGATCAGGGGGCGGAACAGCCTTCGGGATGATGGAAATTACCCCTTGTATATCCTGAACGGGGTACCTATCAACTCCACGCCGGTCTCCGTAGGGTCCCTGCTCAATGATGGATTGGATCCATTAAGTACCCTGGATGTATCCAATATAAAAAGCATAGAGGTCCTGAAGGATGCCGATGCCACCGCCATCTATGGTTCCCGTGGGGCCAATGGGGTGGTCTTGATCACCACCAAAAAGGGATTGGGATATGGTCAGAAGACCCAAATAGAGGCACAATGGTATTCCGGTCTTGGCCAGGTAGATAGAAAAATGGAGCTTTTGGACACAGAACAATATATCCAAATGCGCAGAGCGGCTATAGCCAATGTGGACGAGGTTCCGGACATTGCCACCGATTGGGACCTTCTGCAATGGGATACCGATCGGCATACCGACTGGCAGGACACATTCTTTGGGGGCATTGCACCAATCAACAAGATCAATGTATCCGCTACTGGAGGAAATTCCAATACCTTTTTTAATCTAAGCGGCTCATATCATAAACAGGGAACGGTATTTCCAACAGATATTAATTATCATAAGATGAGCAGCGGACTCAATCTTAACCATATTTCGGAGAACAAGAAACTGGGCATTGTTCTTTCTGTCAATTACGGGATGGATATAAGTGATTCTTATAATGTTTCCAATTTAATAGAACAAGCCTATGCATTGCCCCCGAATGCCCCTGAACTATATAACGGGGACGGCAGCCTTCATTGGGACAAATGGGTGTTGGCCGGTCTGGACAACCCCTTGGCCGGACAGTTCGGGTCAACTATGGGACGGGTCCAGAATATGGTGGCCAACATGGGATTATCCTACAAATTGTTACATGGACTTACGTTCAAGGCCAATATGGGTGCTACCCAGTTCATAAGGGAGGGCAAAACCAAAACATTTAATGATATTGTAGCTCCACAAAGGAGGGACAATACACCTCATAGGGCATCACAAAATTATCATAAGCGGAGCTCCTGGATACTGGAACCACAATTGGTATACCGTAAGACCTCGGAAACAGGTACTTTGGACGGGTTGATCGGGGCAACTTTCCAACATAACGAAAGCGATGGGTTCAGTATCAGCGGGCAGGGATTTACATCTAGTTCATTGGTAGGATACATGCCCGCAGCAGAAGTGGTGACAACGGGAACCAACCGTAATACAGAGTATAGGTACAACTCCGTTTTTGGGCGTTTGGGCTATAATTGGAAGACCAAGTATTTTATCAATCTAACGGGAAGGAGGGATGGGTCTTCCCGTTTTGGTCCCAACAAACGTTTTGCGGACTTCTGGGCAATAGGGGGAGCATGGATCTTTACAGAAGAACCTTTAGTGAAGGACAATATTTCCTTTCTCAGTTTTGGTAAGCTGCGCGGTAGTTATGGAACAACGGGCAATGATCAAATAGGGGATTACGGGTATTTGGACGTTTATGAGGCCACTCCGGCCCCCAACGGCCTTTATCCTACAAGGCTCTTTAATGCCGATTTTGCCTGGGAAGAAAATAAAAAAATGGAATTTGCCCTGAACTTGGGTTTTTTGAAGGAACGCATAACACTCGGGGCCAACTGGTACCGCAACCGTTCCTCCAACCAATTGGTAGGCTATCCATTACCCGGTATGACCGGATTTGCTACAGTACAGGCCAATCTACCCGCCACGGTGCAGAATACAGGTTGGGAACTGGAGTTGGCCACCTCGAACATCAGTTCCAAAGAATTAAGTTGGAACACTTTCTTAAATGTGAACATTCCCAAAAACGAACTGCTTGCATTTCCCGAACTGGAACAAACGGCCTATGCCAATATCTATAGGGTAGGGCACCCATTGAATATACGCTTGGCCTATCAATTTAAAGGCACTGATCCCGAAAGCGGCCTATACCAGGTCTTGGATATCAATAATGATGGAAGCTATGATTATCAGGACCGGATCGTGATCAAGGATTTGGGAAGAAAATTTTATGGGGGTATTACCAATAATCTGACCTATAAGGGGATCAGATTACACTTTCTTTGGGAATTTATAAAACAATATGCCCTTAGACCAAGCCCATTCTTCAATTCCTATCCAGGGGAAAAATTTAACCGTTCCATTGAAGATTATGAAGCTTGGCAAGATGGGGATCTATATGT
The DNA here is from genome assembly GCF_030291335.1 of Arenibacter flavimaris. NCBI lineage: Bacteria > Pseudomonadati > Bacteroidota > Flavobacteriia > Flavobacteriales > Flavobacteriaceae > Arenibacter > Arenibacter flavimaris. Next base: position 58,369 of record NZ_JASWIM010000031.1, on the reverse strand, counting down.
GGCCCGTTCGGCAAATAGCAATACGGCATACGGTCTATGGAGAAATAGTGATCTCGGAATCGTGGATGCCTCCTTTCTAAGATTAAAGACCATTTCGGTAAGTTACGACCTTCCGATTGGCGCCGCAGGGATAAGGAACTTAAGGCTTTTCTGTTCCGCACAAAATTTATGGACCATCTCCAATTACCCAGGGGTAAATCTGGACGATCCCGGTCCGGCCGCTACATTGCCTGCATTAAGGACCATTACCACAGGGATACAAATTAAATTTTAAAATGCAATCATATGAAAAGTATAAGATACCTTTTAGTTTTTTTAACGGCCATTAGCTGTTTTGCAATGACCTCCTGCGAGGATTTTGTTGCTATTGACGCACCCGATTTTCAGATTGTAGGGGAAACTGTATTTGAGGACCCGGAAACAGCCGAGGCGGCGGTCACGGGCATCTACAACCAATTGTACAACGGTACTACCTATTATTCCAATGGATGGCAAAATTCCGTTACCGTATTGGCAGGGATGTCGGCAGATTTAGTCAGGCCAAGGGTTCCTCAACATTCAAAATATGGCCCTTTTTGGGATAATGAAATTTCAACTTCTATAGAACTGGCCAACAGTGATAGCTCGGCGAACGTAGGGCTTTGGAACAGTGCCTATAATATTATTTACTTGGCGAACAGTGTATTGGAAGGCTTGGACGGATCATCGGGAATTCCGGAGGATACGTTCAAGAGATTGAAGGGACAGGCCTTGTTCATACGTTCATTCACCTATTTCTATTTGACCAATCTATATGGCGATGTCCCCTTGTTATTGACGATCGATTATCGTAAGAATGCCTTGGCCCCAAGGAATCCTGCCGTTGAAGTGTGGAATCAAATAATCAATGATCTGGACGAGGCAGATTTACTTTTGGACGGGACAGTAGATTATCCTAAGGGGGAACGTACCCACATCAATCAATTTGTCGTCAAGGCATTTCGCGCCAGGGTGCATCTCTATCAACAGGATTGGGATAGGGCAGAGGAACTCAGTAGCCGGGTAATTTTGGAAAATACAACCTATGGAATTTTGGAAAATCTGGACCAGGTTTTTTTGGCGAATAGCAAGGAAGCAATTTGGCAAATTTCACCTTTGGGCAGGGGAAATGCCCTGACCAATACCAACGAGGGCGGTCTTTTTATCATGCACCCTTTGGTACCTACATTGACCCAAATAACATTGTCTGACCAGCTTATTTCCGCCATGCATTCCGAAGACAAGCGTTTGGCACATTGGACAGGATATAATGCTAGGACGGACAGCTATTTTATCCATAAGTACAAGGTAATGAACAGTACCAGCAATGAGATATTGGAATATTCAATGGTAATGCGGCTTGCGGAACAGTACCTGATCCGGGCCGAGTCAAGGGCCATGTTGGGGAAACTGCCAAAAGCCATTGCCGATTTGGATGTAATAAGGGTTAGGGCCGGTCTGGAACCAATTGCCGATACGGATCCTGGAATCGGAAAGGAGGCATTGCTTGCATTGATAATGGAAGAGCGAAAAAGGGAACTCTTTGCGGAATGGGGACACCGATGGTTGGATCTAAAGCGTACGGAAAAGGCCACGGAAATACTAAGTCCCTTAAAACAACATTGGCAAAATACGGATATCTTCTATCCTATTCCCGAACAGGAACGGATCAGAAATCCGAGACTGGACCAAAATGAAGGATATTAATGGGGCTAAACACCCCTACATACTGCCACCATTGATTCAGAGCCTTTATAACCAAAAATCCATTACTATGAAACATTGTACGAAACATATTATTCCGATAATTATTTTCAATCTGTTCTACCTATCCGTTATTGGGTCGATTATGGGAAGTCCTTTAAAGGATTCCGCACTTATGGACCCTGATATTCGGTATGGGCACTTGCCCAATGGTTTTACCTACTATTTAAAACATGTTCCCACCGCCCCTAAGATTTACATGGATCTTTATGTGAAGGTCGGTTCTTACCATGCAAGTCCGGACGAATTGCAATTTCCCCATTTACTGGAACACTTGGCATTTAAGACCGCCAAACATTTTCCTATCAATTTGTTGGATGACCCCGAATTAAAAAACCGGTTTGGGATCGAAAGGTATGATATAAGGGCCAGTGCCTCACTACTGTATACCAAGTATTATTTTAACGTGCCTCAAGATCGGATGGACGCACTGGATCAAGGGCTATTATGGTTTAGGGATATTGCCGATTTGGATTTGGATATCGGGGCGATAGATAGGGAAAGGGGGCCATTGAGGCAAGAGGCAGGCTTTAGGGCGGGTAATGATATTAATGGCTTTATGTTGCGAAAAAAAATGGAGTCGGGGATATTTCCCTGTCAGAAGGATTTCTCAGGTTTTTATGAACATCTGGAAAATTTTAAAACCACCTCCCTAATACAATTTTATAGGGACTGGTACATACCCGAAAGAATGGGCCTGGTGATAGTTGGGAATATTAATGACATTGATAGTGTAGCGCAAAAGATCATTGGGCGTTTCTCTGATATTCCCGCTAAGAAATCCCGACCTTCAATGGAAGTGGACTGTAAGTATGATTATTTGCGAGGTCCCAATAGGTTTGTTAGTTTGGAACGTAAAAAGGAAAAGGGCAGGATCCTTAAAAATAATGCTGCGTGGCATTTATATTTTAAGGATAAAGGGTTTTATGATGAAAATGGAGCTTTTGAAACAATCAAGCGAAACGTATTGTGGCAGATTTTGGGTACATTGATCAATAACAGAATTCAATTCGACAGTCTGGTATCGGGTATTGCGACCGTACCAAAACCAGAAAAACCATATTTTAATTTAAATTTTGTGGATTACGATGGTTCCATCAAGCAAAAATTACAAAAAATCGTACAGCTATTTCACCAGGCCAAGGTCTTCGGTTTTAAGGAAGAGGAATGGACAAGTGTACAAAGTGGGTTGTTATCACAATTGAAGGACACAACAAGCGCTTCCTATTGGAAGGACCAGTTATTTCTACATTTTATGGGTTGGGAGGCGCTGCCCGCCAAGAAAGGAATATCTGTTTACGATTGGGCAAAACGGCTTACCATTCAGGATATCAATACTTTTACCAAAGAAAAATTGTCCAATAAACCCGATGATATCGGAATTATTGCCCCAAGTGGGCATAAGGATCTGGACATTACAAAAGTCCAGGTGCGTGGATGGATCGATCAGGCCGGGGATGCCCTGATCAAGCCTTATATACCGCCTAGAACAAAAGATTTTGGACCATTGATGCCAAAGGAACAAATAGCAGGGCTAAGGAAGGTAAAGGTTGCGGACCAAAGAGTCAAGAACAAAGGAGTTGATGAACTGGTCTTGGAAAACGGTGTAAAAGTTGTAATACATAGTACCAAGCCCTTTGGTCGGCTGAAAGATAGGATTTCGATTCATGGCTTCAGTCCATATGGAGCCTCCTGTTTTTTAGAGGACGATTATTTTTCCGCTATCAACGCCCCATCCATTGTCCAAGAAGCAGGGGTGGGAAATTTTGATGGTGAAAAGCTCCGGCACGTTCTTGCCGAAACAAGTTTTAGTGGAACTATGAGACCTTATATCAACTTTGATGAAACTGGTTTTAGGGTAAATGGTACCTATGGGGACCTGGAAAAAATGTTACAGTTGGTATATCTGTATTTTAACCAACCTAGAAACAATTTGGGATCATTTGATAGTTGGAAAAAGAAAGAGCGGAACCGTTATTTATACCCTTCGTACGGACTGATGTACGAGGACTTTGACCGGGCCATCAATGAAGTTTTAAAGGATAGGTCCTCGGTGCCTTTGGGTACCACTAGATATAAGGGAATTGCGCTCACCGATAGGAAGAAATCTTTTACCATTTTTCAAGATCTATATAGTAATGCCTCAGCTTTTACATTTATCATCAGTGGTGATCTTTCCAAAGAATCGGTAGTGCCTTTGGCTCAAAAGTATCTGGGAAACCTTATTGGTTCAAATCCCAATTTCTGTGAGAAGGATGATCAAGTTAACGGACCCTATCCGAAAGGTCCCATATATCGAGAGTTTTCTGCCAAGGAAATCGGAGCTTCCTATGAAATGAAAAGTGTCCAGTATTCTCTTCAATTTGTCATTAGGGAAATGAAATCTTTAGATTGGAAAGAGCTTATCAAGGTAAAAGCGCTGGGGGTATTGATAAATTCAAAACTAAGGGAATTTAGATACCAAAAAGAAGCCGCTCTCTATGATTTTTCCGCTTTTGGAGGGTATAATGGGTACTTGGAATCGTATCGTATCGGAATATATTTGGATTGTATGGAAGAGGAACTGGAATGGCTAAGGGAAGAAAGTAAACTAATGGTGGCAGAAATTAAAAAGGACGGATTTAGCCCGGAGCGTTTCAAACAGATCTGTACGGACGTGTTATACCCTATGTTCGAAGCGACTTCAACAAGCAATTTAGCGGCAAAAAACATCTATGAACATTATAGGTATGGTTATCCATTAGTGGATAATGCCAGCAAAGAACGATTTATCAAATCCTTGACCATTGAGGACTTAAAAAAAACCGCCAGAAAATACTTGTCGGAGGGGGACATGATGGAATTTGTAATGAGGGAAAATAGGAATGATCCATAGCAGATGGAAAGAGAAACCAATGGTTGAATATATACATGGACTTATGATGTCTGTAACCTTGAAAGCACCGGTCAGTATTTTACCGGTGCTTTTTGGTTATACTAGATTATATTTTTTAATCTAGTATAATCGGTTCCGGACTATTGCTTTTTAATGGTTCGATAGGGTTTCCCTCATCGTCAACATCCTTTGGCTCTGGGTAAACATTTAGGGTTGTTGTTTCTCCCTCGAACCTTATCTGGCAGTCAAAATCTCCGGTCGTACAATCTGCATCAATGGGTGTCCATCCGAGTAAGGGATGGTTTACGTAACCAGGAATAACAGCATTGTCCGGTTTAAAGGCAAACGACAGTGCTATGGCAAATATAAATGCCAACATCGGTAAAATCATTTTCAACTTTTTCATGATAATATAATTTTAATTAATAATAAGCGCCTACTCTCTTGTACAGGTTTTCGGTCTTCCCCCTGCTCTTGTCGCGCAACAAAATATCTTCATCATTTTAATTTTTTTTCGGTTCCATGGCCCTTGATGGATCAACTCCCATGGGTTATTTTTATGCTTGGGGAGGACCATATGGCCAGTAGGGCCAATAGGAGCAATCCCATATTGAGCACCAAATGCTGGTCCCAGGTCAATAGCGAAATAACACCTCCACAGGAACAGGGCCTATAAGGGGCAAAAAATACAATGGCCACTGTATAGCCTGTAAATAACAGCATAAGGCCCAGTGCTCCATAGAATCCCCTCAATCGGGTCCTTGACGGGACCAACAACATGGCAACGGTAAGTTCCGATAGGGGTATGGTCCAAGCGGCCAAAGAGGCCATGGTCTTGCCCCCAAGTACCGGTGAATTCCTGATGTTGTCATAGAACAAATGCCCTTCCATTAACTTGGTAAGTCCGGCATAAGTGAATAGAATAATAAAAAGCAGGGCAATGGCTTCTATAATTACGGTGCTGTGTTTTTGGTGCCATTTCATATCATTTGTATCGTTTTGATATTGAATGGCTTAAAATTAATGGATCCCAAGTATCCAAAATGGACATATTGGCTCTGAGAGGGATTAATTTCAGGTAAGTGTGTTAAAATCCTCTTTCGGGCCAATGCTCATCATTCGGAGGTCAGTGGGACTGTAATGGAATCGCTTTTTGAATTCCCGTGACAAATGATTGCCCTTTTTAAAACCGACCAATTTGGCAATGGATCTAATCGATTTATTGGTGTACATAACCAAAAGTCGGGCCTTTCTCAGACGCTGGTCCTTTATATACTGAAAAACGGTCAAACCATATAGCTCCTTAAAGCCCCTTTTAAGTTTATATTCGTTGGTCCCAACGTTATGGGCGATTTCTATCAAGGGCATGGGACTTTGTAAATGGTCTGTGATATATTCCCGTGCCGCTCGTATACATCCTATGTCCGAGGAATACAGTATGTGTTTTTTGCGTTTGGTCTTTTGGGGTTTTAGGGGTGCAATTTGGGACAGAGGTTCGTATCTTTCCAATGGGGACAGTGCAAGGTTCTTTTTGGATGGTAGGATATAGCAGGATGTAACCAAAATATTATCACTTAATACTCCATCCTTACCAAAGTGTGCTACATTGCATTCTGCAGGCAATACCAGCCCCGTTTGGGACAAAAAAGATAGTCGTATACTTGATTCCCATTCCGAACTTCCACTTAGCCTCCCTACCGTATCCTTCCATTTTTTTTGGGAATCTTTAGATAATAGGGTGGGAAAGGGGTTGTTCAATATGCCCTGTTGGGTATAATTTAGAAATTTATGGACACTGTTATTCGTTTTTACGATACGGGATGATCCATCAAGAATAAAGTACATTTGGGCAGTTAGGCCAAATATATTGTCCGGATTTTTATAGCTGTGGTGTAAAATGGATTCGTGGATTTCCTCAGTTAAAAAATTGATCGCCGCTGCCAAGGCCTCTAAATCATCCTTCAAATTGGTCCGTTCTATACGTAACGAAAAATTGCCCTTGAACATTTCCAATATTTGGTGGGTTATTTTTTGCATTCGGTTCCTATTCGCTATTGTGTCCATGATACTGTGGGTTTGATGTTGTTGCCGATACTTTTTTTTGTTCATTTAAAAATGTGGACATTGGACAAAGGGCCTGAGAAATTCCAATGCCATAGTTTCTTCCCTGAAGGTTTTCAAGGTGATGGGGGGAGATTCGAGCGTGTATATTTCCGTATATAAATGCGAAAGCGGAGTCTTTGTAACCATTGCCAGGGCCGATATTAGTACGGAGCCTTCCGTTACCAGATACTCCTTGGCATCCACGGTAACATCATTTACGCCCCGTATATCGCATAATATGGGAAAAGGCATGCCATGTTGAAGTAATAGGCGTTGGGAGACCACGGCCATGGCCGCTGGTAGATAAAGGCACAATGTTTCTTTGTAGGTAATATGCAGTATGCCCTTTTCCATCCTAAAGGACGCAAAATCGTTTTCAACATACTTTTTCATGACTTCCTTAATAAAAATCGCCATTTAAAATAATAAATTTTGCGTTAGTTTATAAAGGAAATTTCCTACAAAATGTTAAAATGATATCTAATTTGTGGCATTTTGTATCTATGGAGGATTTTTTCTTGATTTTCAAAATTATTTTATGGGGAAGTTTTTGATTTTGTATAGCTTAAAGTCAAAATAGGGAAATCACTGTACAATGTTATGTACAATTTTAGAGGAGTGCACACTATTCCGATCGGTACAGTGATATAAATTGTGCCATTGTGTACGAGCTAGGCCACAAATATTTTGCCAGTGGCACCAACTCAACCGGACGTTCTAATCTATAGGTAAATAGGTAACCAAAAGCAACGGGATGAACCATAGAATCAAAAAAGTACTCGATAGTTTCCAGGATTCGCTATCGTTAATGGAACCCGAAAACAGCATCTGTCTTAAAAAATGTAATGAGGGAATCCATTTGTGCAACAACACTCTTTACCTTCTCAGAAGTATTGTGGAAAAAGTGGGCTTTAAAAGCATAGCGGATGAAGTGCACTTTTTTAAAATGGTCAAGTCGGAGCCTTTGGGGTACTTGGTCTATTTCAGTGAAATTAGGTCATGTGAGCTTTTAATGCCAAAGGTCGGACTGGGCAATCAATTGAATTTTTTGGAAAAGAAAATAAATCGGATCAATAAGTTCTTTCATAGAAATTGGGATTTTGTACACTATATGGAACAGGGCCTTAGTTATTTGGATGTTCAGTACTTCACAAGATCCAATCAGATATTTCCCCTATACGCCCTGCCGGAGGCCTGTTACCTGGACCCCAAATTTTTTACCTCGCACGATATGCTCTGGGCCAGAATCAAAGGGCTGAACATTTTTATTGGTTACCTGCAGGAACGTTTAAAACAATTAAAATTACAGAAACATAAAGCTTTACAGACAGAAAAGCCCAAAAGAGCCTTGGCTTGGACTGCCCCCAAAGCTGCCTTGACCGAATTGATATATGCACTTTATTCCAGCACCGCAGTAAACAATGGAAAAGAAGATATAAAAGGAATAGCGTCTGCTTTTGAGGAGGTGTTCAATATTCGTCTGGACAACATTTATAAAACCTATGCGGAGATAAAAAATAGAAAAGATAGTAAAACAAGATTTTTGGAGGAATTAATTATACGTTTCAATAATAAAATTCATGAGGATGACGGTTTATAAAGAAAATCAAAGCCCAATTCATTCATACTTCGTATAGCCTTAGTACCAAATAACGTTTATATCCAGGATAATAAGAAGTAATCATAATAAAAAAGAGGACGCACCCCTACGTCCTCTTTTAAATTTTAAAAATGGGTTTGTTGATTAACCCATTTTACAAGTCTTGACTTATGTGTATCAAATATAACGATTACCTATTTTTAAGCAGTTCTTATAAAAGAAAAAAATTAACTCAATCGTTAAAAAGCGGCTTTTTTTTGTCCATCGCAAATACGTTCAAAACTCAAAATAATTATTCAATTATCCATAATTGTCTGTAATTTTATGTAACGGGTATTTTAAATATTTGATTTTGAACAATTTATTCAAACTAAGGTACAATCTTGCTTTTTGGACAAAAGATCCTGACCACACAATTGATTGACCGAATATTGAAAGGTTAACCTCAAATGAAGATAAGTTCCATTTTAGTCTATATCTCCCAATTGAAAAACCTCGGGATTTTAGAAAACCCATCTCGAGTTATTTACACCCTAAAATATAATGAGTGATATACTGGAACAATCCTTTTCAAAATAGAAATTAAAAAAAGCCAATAAAGTCAAAAAGAATATTAGATCTAGTTATTAAAATTTAACCTCTTCCTCAACATTTTCATATCATCACTTACCTTTCTATCCAGTATTTTAGCATAATGTTGGGTGGTTTTCAGCGACTTATGACCTAACATCTTACTAACAGATTCAATAGAAACACCATTGGTCAAGGTTATGGTTGTGGCAAATGTATGCCGGGCCAAATGGTAGGTAAGATTTTTTTTTATGCCACAGAGATCAGCTATCTCCTTAAGATAGGCATTCATTTTTTGATTGCTCAAGACGGGTAATAGTCTGTCTCCATTTAGAACGGCCGGATGATCCGCATATTTATCGATAATTGCCTGTGCAGATGGTAAAATGGGTATATTGCTCCTAGTGTCCGTTTTGGATCTTTTTATTTTTATCCATTTTTCACCGTCTATACCCAAGACAACATTGTCATTGGATAACTTTTTCACGTCCGCATAGGCCAAACCCGTGAAACAGGAAAAAAGAAAGATATCCTTAACCTGATCCAATCGGGCATTACTGATTTCCTTCTCCAACATCTGTTGAATTTCCGATTCGGTTAAAAATTCACGGTCTACAACTTTTAATCTGCCTTTCCAATGAAGGAAAGGGTCTTTTTGGATCCAATCATTCGCAAAGGCTATACGGACAATCTTTTTAAAATTAGTGATATACTTAACGGCCGTATTGTGGGCGCAATCACGTTCTGTTTTTAGATAATACTCGAAGCCATCTATAAAGGTATGGTCTACCTTCTTGATTGGAATGTCCTTTACTTTATACTCTTTATTAATGTATTCTTCCACATGCTTTTTGGCTGTACAATATCGTTCTATAGTTCCAGGGGCATATTCCTTACCAACTAATTGAGCTATCTTATCATTATGATCCTGGAAAATTGTCAGTAACATTTTCTCGTTGTCTGTTTTTCCTAAAAAAATATTCTTTATTAAATCAGCGGAAATTGGATCATTGCTATTTAAAAGACTTTCATAAATTTGGTAAATTCGATAACGTATCTTATCCATATAGGCATTCAATTCGCGAACTTTCTGTGTGGTTCCCTTCATTTTTCCAGCGGAAGCATTCCATTTGGCCAATGGTACTTTACGCTTAATACTGAATTCACCGCGCTTACCATTAACTGTAATTCTAGCATAAACAGGAGCATCGCCCTCATTATCCACATCATTACCTCTTGGATAAAAGAGTAAGGAAAATGTTGTTTTCATAGGTGCGTATTTATAATGATAATTAAAATTAAGAATTTAATTTTAAAATTACATTTACAAACTATTGAAATTTAGATTATTACAGCTAAATCGGTGCGTAAAATCAAATTAAAAAATACGCACCGAATACCGCACCTTTTTTATGATATTTTATGGTTTTATTTGATATTTTGGAAAATTAAAAAAGCCCGAAAACATAATGTTTACGGGCTTTTGGTGGAATTTGCGCAATTCCCAGCGGAGAAAGAGGGATTCGAACCCCCGGAGGTGTGACCCTCAACAGTTTTCAAGACTGCCGCATTCGACCACTCTGCCATTTCTCCTTAGCGGGTGCAAATATAGAAACCTTTTTCCTCTTTTTAAAAGAAAATTCATTTTTTATTTCAATATTAAAATTAGGCTAATATCTTTCCAAGACCTTATTTTTGCCTAATGGAAGAATGGCACCTTTATACACTTTTGGCTTTGGTAGGACCGCTAGTTGGTGCGCTCAATACTTTGGCAATAGGTGGATCCCTCCTTACAGTGCCCATCCTGATTTTTAGAGGGCTGCCAGCCACTGTTGCCACCGGCCCCAACAGGATAGCCCTACTTAAACAGGGTATTGCCAATGTTTCAGGGTACAGGAGCAAAGGCAAGTCAATAGCCGGTCCATTTATTTTGTACCTTTCCATAATTGCTACCCTTGGTACCCTAATAGGTTCCAAACTGGCTATAGATATCAATGAAAATACCTTTAATAAGGTCTTGGCCATTGTTATGGTCCTAATTGTTGAAATTATGCTTTTACAACCTAGAATTCGAATTATGGATTTTGAGGAATTAATTAGTGGTAAACTACAATTATGGGCCACAGTGTCATTTTTCTTTATTGGTATTTACGGTGGTTTCATACAAGCCGAAACAGGGATTTATATTTTATTGGCTTTGTCAACGATCAATCACCTATCCTTAATAAATCCAATGTCATTAAAACGGTAATAATGGTAGTGTAAGCCAGTGCAGCCTTAATACTTTTCGGCTTAAATGGTAAATTGGATTGGGAAATAGGCCTAACTTTGGCCAGGGGGCAAACCCTTGGGTAGCGACTCACCAGCAGATGGTCTGTTGACAAGGGAAACGGAATTGTAAAAATTCTATTGATTATAGTGGTCATGTGTATGCCCATGAAACTATGGATTTTTAATTAAAAGAGAATTAGCTTTGGATATTATTAAGAAATTGGAATGGCGTTATGCAGTAAAGAAGTTTAATCCTGACAAGTTTTTGTCAGAGGAAAAGCTGGAAAGATTAAAGCAAGCCTTTAACTTAACAGCCACTTCCTATGGCTTACAACCCATTAAATTATTAGTAGTACAAAATAAGGAACTGCAAAAAGAATTGGTGAAGTTTTCCTTTGGCCAAAAACAGGTGGAACAGGCATCTCACGTTTTTGTCATTTGTATTGAAAAACAAATTGACAAGAAATTTATTCATGACTACTTTGCCAGAGTACAGCAAATTAGAAATACTTCCGATGAAATACTTGATCCCTTCAAAGGCGCCCTCATCGAAAGTTTTTCCAAGAAAGAAATTGAAGAGGTCAGGGGATGGGCCACAAATCAGGCTTATTTGGCATTGGGAACCCTGCTCACAGTTTGTGCTCTCGAAGAAATTGATGCCTGCCCCATGGAAGGTTTTTTACCTAAGTCCTACGACGAACTATTGGGCCTGGACAAATTAAAACTAACTTCGGTCCTGGTGCTTCCCGTTGGCTATAGAGCCGCCGATGATATGTTCGCTACCCTAAAAAAAGTGCGTAGAGACTTGGATGAAAGCATCATCCATATACCCTGATCCCATCACAAAAAAATAATTTTATAACCTAATAATTTAAGAATAAAGATATGCCAGGATTTGAACTTTTTGGAGACAAGGAACGAAAACAAGTCAATGATGTTTTGGATTCAGGAGTATTGATGCGATATGGATTTGATGGTATGAGGAAAGGCCATTGGAAAGCCAAGGCATTGGAAAAGGCCCTGGAAAATCGCATGCAGGTGAACCACGCACAATTGGTAAGTAGCGGTACCGCTGCCTTAACGGTGGCCTTGGCCTGTGCCAAAGTAGGTGCAGGGGATGAAGTTATATTACCTACATTTACCTTTGTGGCAAGTTTTGAAGCCATCCTTTCGGTGGGTGCCACCCCCATTTTAGTAGATGTGGACGACACCCTTACCTTAGATCCAATTGCTGTTGAGGAAGCTATAACCCATAAAACCAAAGTAGTGATGCCCGTACATATGTGCGGATCCATGGCGGATTTGGCTGCTTTAAAAAGTATATGCGACAAACATAACCTATTGCTATTGGAAGATGCCTGTCAGGCCATTGGCGGTAGTTATGAAGGGAAACCCTTGGGTAGTTATGGGGATTTGGGATGTTTTTCATTCGACTATGTTAAGACCATAACCTGTGGAGAAGGCGGGGCAGTCATCACCAATAACACAGAATATTATAAAAGTGCCGACCAATATTCCGATCACGGCCATGATCATATAGGGAAGGATAGGGGAGCGGAAGACCACCCCATTCTAGGCTATAATTATAGAATTTCAGAGCTTCATGCTGCCGTAGGATTGGCACAAATAGAACGTTTGGACGATTTTATAGCCATCCAGAAAAAAAATTATTCCATTCTGCGATCGGCCTTGGAAAAAATCCCTGGGATCAGTTTTAGACGGGTACCCAATGGCGGTATTGAGAATTATTCCTTTCTCAGCTTTTACATGCCATCCGAAGAAATGGCCAGGGAAACAATTAAGGCTTTTTCGGAGAATGGAGTGGATACCTGCTTTTATTGGTACGATAACAATTGGCATTACTACAGAAAATGGGAGCATTTAAAGAACCTGAATAGCCTCAATAGCCATTCCAAAGAAATTAAAGACGGGCTTCCCAATTATAATTCTATGGATTTTTCCAAGTCGGATGTATGGGTTAGTAGAAATATCTCCTGTTTAATCAAATTGGGATGGACAGAGGAGGAAGTTACTTCAAGAGCTGAAAAAATGGTAAATGTTCTACAAAATATTGTTGATATTTCCGATTATTGAATTATTATTGGATACAATCCAGAAATGAACCTAAAATCAACTTAATGAAAATAGATCGAACGCCCTTTATTCTTCTTCTTTTACTCACTGTTTTGTCGTTTATTTCATGTGAAGAAATACAAACTCAGAATCCCAAAAACACTGATTTTGTTGACCTCGTGTATCCTCATTTGGATTCCGAAAACTCCAGATGGTTCTTTTTTTCCTCGGCCTCAAGGCCATTTGGTATGGTGAATTTAAGTCCGGACACGGAGATCAATGGTGCCTGGGGTAGTGGATATAGGTACAAAACAGATACTATTAAGGGATTTAGCCATGTACACGGCTGGCAGATTTCAGGGCTTTCCATAATGCCCGTAAGTATAACCGCTGAAAACAGGGCTTCGATTTACAAAGATTTTTATTCCAAATTTAATCACGATGCGGAGAAGGTCTCGCCCGGTTATCATTATGTGGAATTGGAGCGCCAAGGAATAACGGCGGAGCTAACCAGCACCAAAAGGGTTGGGTTTCACAAATACTCTTTTCCAAAAAATGGAAGTCCAGCCATATTATTTAACCTTAACACCCTCTTGGGACCTAGTGGGAATGTAAATGGCAGCCTAAAAAAGATAGGGGACAATACCCTTCTGGGCGAGTTGGAGATGGCACCTACGCACAGACGACCAAAACCGTTTAAACTCTTTTTTAGAGTTGAATTCAACTCGGTAATCGAGTCTATTACCCAAGACCCGGAAACCGGTAATTATGTAGTATTCACGGATAAAGACACCCCTGATGTCTTAATGAAAGCTGCTATTTCATATACATCGGCCGAAAATGCCAGTATCAATATGGATTCTGAATTGAACCATTGGGATTTTCAAAAGGTTGTGGGCGAATCCAAAGAGGAATGGAACGACTTTCTTGGCAGAATTAAAATTGAGGGAGGTTCAGAAATACAACAACGAAGGTTTTACACAGACCTATGGCATGCCTTGCAAGGCAGAAGGGTAATAAGCGACATTAATGGTGCCTACCCTGATAATACCGGAGATAACTTCAGAATTGGACAAATACCCCTGGATGCGTCAGGAAAACCAAAATTCAACCATTACAATTCAGATTCCTTTTGGGGTGCCCAATGGACCATAAATACATTATGGGGATTGGTATATCCGGATATCATGGAAGATTTTGTCCATTCCCTTTTGCAATACCATCAGGATGGCGGCTTGGTGCCACGGGGTCCATCGGGAGGCAATTACACCTATGTGATGACAGGTGCCTCGTCCACACCTTTTATAGTCAGCGCTATTCAGAAGGGTATTATTAAGGAAGATCATGAAGCTATATATCAGGCTTTAAAGCAAAACCATATGCCAGGTGGCATCATGGAAAAAGCGGGTTATGAACATAAAACCGCCCTTGGGGGGGGATTCAAATATTACCTTAACAACGGCTATGTACCCTATCCAATTCCCGAAGGGAAATTTGGTGGTCATCAGGATGGGGCCAGCCTAACAATGGAATATGCTTACCAAGATTGGACCTTGGCACAATTGGCAAAAAAACTGGGGCATCAGGATGACTATGAAATGTTTATGCTTCGTTCCAAAAATTATAAAAATGTGTTCGACAAAAGCTCCGGTTGGATGAGACCAAAGGATGTGGAAGGAGTTTGGTTGGAGAATTATGATCCTTACGAACATCAACACGGATTCATTGAATCCAATGGGGCACAATCCACATGGTTTGTACCCCATGACATTAGTGGCCTGGCAGAACTGATGGGGAGCAAGGAAAAGGCAGTAGATAAGTTGAACGAACAATTTGAGGCCGCAGAAAAATTAGGATTTGCGGCAGGTAATTCCCACGCACAGGAACTCCACCCAGAATATAGGCGCGTTCCCATCAATTACGGGAACCAACCATCCATACAAACAGCGTTTGTATTCAGTAAGTTGGACAGGCCCGATCTTACACAATATTGGTCCAGAAAGGTAGTGGACAAGGTATTTGGTGGACTTTCCCCTGCAACGGGCTATAATGGCGATGAAGATCAAGGACTCATGGGAAGTTTGGCCGTATTAATGAAAATAGGGCTTTTTCAAATGAACGGCGGTACCGAAAATGATCCCATTTATGAATTGGGCAGTCCTATTTTTGACAAAATAGAAATAAGTCTTCATCCCCAATATTATAAAGGAAAAAAGTTCACTATAAGGACAAATAACAATGGCATGGACCAATGGTCTGTAAAAAGTGCCCACTTGAACAGTAAGCCTTTTAATGCTTACACTCTTGGACACTCACAATTGACAAAAGGTGGGGAACTGGAACTTGGGATGGGAGAGTAAAACTGTTAACCATAGATTTTTAAATAATGGTTCATGTACTGGCTTAATTTGAAAATTTTAGGTGAAACCAAGCAATTTATCAATTTCGGTTAGCGTTCAACCAAAGTATGGCGATCAACGGAATATAACTTTCGATTTGTGTAGGTCCAAGTAATATAACTATATTTAAAAATCAAAAATTAATTCAACTTTAAATCTTTTATCCATATGAATTCCAAAACTTTTTTTACCTGTGTTTTTTCCATTGCCTTTGCAATGCAAATTGAGGCACAGAATAAGCATATCAGTACACCACCCGAGGTATCGCCAATGCCCATGAAGCCGGAAATGACAGAGATATGGGAACCCGAGGTAGTTGTAGTGACCCCTGCTAAAACTTTGGGAGATGCCCCTTCCGATGCTATAATATTATTTGATGGTAGCAATTTGGACCAATGGGTCAGTCAAAAAGACAATACACGAGCTGCTCCATGGAAAATAGTGGACAATAACCATTTTGAAGTCGTACCAGGTACAGGTGGGATCAGTACAAAAATGAAGTTTGGCGACTGTCAGATTCATATAGAGTTTAGCGCTCCTGATATAGTGGAAGGCTCAAGTCAGGGTAGGGGCAATAGCGGCCTATTTTTGCAAAACAGGTATGAACTACAAATATTGGACTCGTACAATAACCGTACCTATAGAAACGGTCAGGCGGGCAGTATTTATAAAGACCATGCGCCCTTGGTAAACGCCATGCGCAGTCCATTGGAGTGGAACACCTATGACATTGTGTATACGGCCCCAAGGTTTAAAAAAGATGGTCGCTTGGATGCCAAGGCAAAGATCACCGTGCTACACAATGGGGTTCTGATACAAAATAATGTGGAGATTAATGGTAACACTTATTATGTTGGATTACACAACTACCCATCTGCCCATGGCGATGACGTACTATCACTGCAAGACCACGGAAACAAAACACAATTCAGAAACATCTGGGTAAGACCTTTGTAAGTCGACCAAACTTTAGATTAAAATAAAATGCCGAAGAATTCATGTTCTTCGGCATTTTTAATTTAAAGGATCCAGTATCCTTATTAATACGTTACGTAGTCCACAATTTCCAGTCCGTATCCAACGAGCCCCACCCTTTTGGTTTGGCTTGAGTTGCTAAGCAACCTAATTTTGGCTATATCCAAGTCGTGCAAAATTTGGGCTCCAACACCAAAATCCTTGGCATCCATATCCACCTTAGGCGCCTTATATATTCCTTGCTTTTGCAACTCTTTGAGTTCGCCCAATCGGCCCAATAGGTTCAAGGATTCGGTTTCCTGATTTATAAACACTATGGCTCCCTTGCCTTCTTCATTTATGGCGGTGAACATGTCCTCCAATTTCTTGTCGGGATTGTTCGTTAGCGTACCTAATATGTCATTATTTATTAGTGTGGAATTGATTCGGGTTAGGACCTTTTCGTCCTTATTCCACGTTCCCTTGGTCAGCGCCAAATGCACCTGATTATTGGTTGTCTGTTGATATGCCCTAAGCCTAAATTCACCAAATCTTGTAACAATATTAAAATCCTCTTTTTTACGGATCAAACTATCATGTTCCATGCGATAGGCAATCAGGGCTTCGATCGAGACAATTTTTAAATCAAATGTCTTGGCTACTTGTACCAATTGTGGCAATCTGGCCATAGACCCATCCTCGTTCATAATCTCAACGATAACCCCGGCAGGTTTTAGTCCTGCCAATCGGGCAAAATCAATAGCGGCTTCGGTATGTCCGGTGCGTCGCAATACTCCCCCTTCTTTGGCAACAAGGGGAAATATATGTCCAGGTCTTGCCAAATCATGTGCCTTGATACTTTCATCTGTTAGGGCTTTAACGGTACTTGCACGATCTGCAGCAGAAATACCGGTGGTTACACCATGGCCTCTCAGATCCACAGAAACTGTAAAGGCGGTTTCCATGGGATCGGTATTATTGTAGACCATCATGTGCAGGCCTAATTCCTTGCACCTACCTTCGGTGAGCGGTGCACAGATAAGTCCTCTACCATGGGTAGCCATAAAATTGATCAATTCTGGAGTGGCCAACTCAGCAGCGGCCAAGAAATCCCCTTCATTTTCCCTATTTTCATCATCCACTACTATTATTACCTTACCTTGCCTAATATCCTCAATAGCCTCCTCAATGGTATTTAGCGTAATAGTCTTTTCAACTTTTGTTGTCATGTTACAGCAATTTTATCTTTCTTCTTAAATACGCCCTTAAAATAATCCAAAATACTCCCAAAGGACATTAACCCTTTGTCGGCCGTTGCCCTTCTGGTTAGAAAAACACCTAAAGGTAACATTATAAATGTAGAAAGCCATGCCCCTATAATAGGGTTAATATTCCCCTCCTTGGCATAATTTCCGGCAAATACACCTATAAAATAATAGGTTAGGAATAGAATTATTGCGATGACCATTGGCAAACCTAAGCCTCCTTTTCTGATAATGGCACCCAATGGAGCTCCTACAAAGAATAATATAATACAGGATAATGCCAACGCAAATTTCTTGTGGAGCGATAAAATGTGAAGTCGGTATATCTTGTATTTAATTTGAAGCTCATTTTTCTTTCCCTGAATACTAGTTATTATATTGGAAGTAGCACTTTTTGCAGAACTTAAAATCTGCGTCTGATTCCATGAAGGGAAGAGGCCCAGTATACTATCGGTATCCATTCTGGTTCCTAAGGAATCCATTTCCTTCTTTCTTTTGTCCAATGTAATCTGGGCTAAGGAATCGGGTTTTTTCAAGGATACGAAAGCTCCCATTCTCCCTACGATATTCTTTGAAAACGCCGTAACCAATTTCACATTGTCTTCCTTAAGGGAGTCAATATCCTTGGTTAAGCGGGATATATTTTTCATCTTGTCCGTACTTACGTCCCTCTCCTCATCCAGGTCAACATCATTAAGATCCGAAAGATCCTTGTTTATGGTATAGGTCCTAAAATTGGCCTTGGTAAAAGGATTTTTCTTCTTCTCCTTGTTATTTTTGGCCGTGACATCCCAATAATAATTGCCTTCTTTTAATACCAACTGCAAAATGTCTGAATCCTCACTACTGATAAGTTCTCCCGATTTTGCTTTGATTACTGTAGTATTGACTTTCGTTTTGGATTTTTCGTGAATGATGACATTCTCCAAGAACCTGTCATTTGGCCCGTACTTACGGTCTACCTTCATATTCATATCCGTACCTTCCAAATCGCTAAAAACTCCCTCCGATATAATGGCCGCAGGTTTCACCTTGGCTATATTCCTTCTTAAATTGTATATCTTTTGTTCCGAAATTGGAATAATATTATTGGCAAAATAAAAAGTGACCCCTCCCAAAAATGTAACAAAAATAATAAGGGGCAACATGGCCCTCTGTAAGGAGATACCAGAGGCCTTCATAGCCGCAAATTCATAATTCTCTGCAAAGGAACCAAAGGTAAGTATGGAAGAAAGCAATACGGTCAAAGGAATCACCCGTTCCATTAAGTTGGGCATAAGGTAAAAAAGGAACTTCCCAATAATGAAGATGTCCAATCCCTTACCTGCAAAATCATCAATAAACAACCAGATCGTTTGAAATACGAAGATAAACATCAGTATTACGAACGAACTGAGAAAATTAAAGAGGAACCTCGATAAGATATATCGGTCTAGAATTCTCAATGTCTAATTTCTTATGATGTAGTAACCATCATTCTTATACTTTTTCTCGTCAAAAGTAAATAAGGTTTTGGACAAGGGCTGGTCTATTTTAAAAGAATTAACAGTAATGGTCGTTTTTGTACCATTCTTCCCCGTTTCAATAAGCTTGTAAATATGCTTGGTCTCCACATCTATACCCAAAAGGATCATTTTGATCTCTGAATTGGTATCGATTGGTGTCAACTTCACAAACTGTATTTTTCTTCCCTGGATATTTTGCAGGATATCCCAATCATAATTGTGCCCCTGCTTATAGAAGGTAAGCATTTTAGAGGGCGTAATGGTGTTTTCATCATCCAATTTCTCTTCAATGGTCACCTCTTCATTTTCAGGTACAACGGTATATACCTTATTACCATCATACACTTGCTTGGATCCCAAATAATTGAACAAATACTTATCGCCTTGCATGGTTACATCCCCACGGGTCTCCGTATTTATATTGGCCTCCTCATTATGAAGGCTATATTTAAAGTCAACAAAAATATTGTCATAGCTTTTTACTTTATTATACACTTCATCCAACAAACTTTTGGCCTTAGCAGAGTTTTGGGCCATAGATATGGAAGTAGATAATACCAATAATAAAATAGATAATTTAAGTTTCATTTGTCTTCAATTTAAATTTTTACAGTGCCTCCTATGCACCTTCATTGCTCAAAAGTTGATCGAGGGCGTAAATATCGGGCACAAGTACCTGCCGGGCCTTACTACCTTCAAAAGGACCAACAATACCCGCTGCTTCCAACTGGTCTATAATTCTCCCGGCCCTATTGTACCCTAATTTCAACTTTCGTTGTATCAAGGAGGCCGACCCCTGTTGTGCTATTACTATGACTTCCGCCGCTTCCCTAAACATGGCATCCCGATCAGATATATTATAATCAATACCTGTGCCAGAATCGTCATTTCCTGAGTATTCCGGTAATAAATGTGCATCTGGATAAGCTCTTTGCGCACCTATAAATTCTGTGATCTTAGCAACTTCAGGGGTATCCACAAAAGCGCATTGAATTCTGGTTACGTCATTACCCTGGGTAAATAGCATATCCCCACGCCCAATCAATTGATCGGCTCCTTGGGTATCCAAAATGGTCCTTGAATCTATTTTTGATGTCACCCTAAAAGCTATCCTGGCCGGGAAGTTGGCTTTTATAATCCCCGTAATTACGTTCACTGAAGGTCTTTGCGTTGCAATAATCAAATGTATCCCAATGGCTCGGGCCAATTGGGCAAGTCTGGCAATAGGCGTTTCCACTTCCTTGCCGGCGGTCATGATCAGATCGGCAAATTCATCTATCACCAATACAATATAAGGCAAGAACATATGTCCGTCGTTAGGGTTAAGTTTCCTGGCCTTAAACTTGGCGTTGTATTCCTTTATATTCCGAACCATGGCCACCTTTAACAACTCATACCGGTTGTCCATTTCTATACAAAGGGAATTTAAGGTGTTGATTACCTTATTATTATCCGTAATAATGGCTTCTTCGGAATCAGGTAACTTGGCCAGATAATGTCTTTCAATTTTGTTGAATAGTGTAAGTTCTACCTTTTTGGGATCTATAAGGACAAACTTTACCTCTGCTGGGTGCTTTTTATAGAGCAAAGAGGTCAATACTGCATTCAGTCCAACGGATTTCCCCTGACCGGTGGCTCCTGCCATTAATAAATGGGGCATTTTAGCCAAATCTACCACAAAGGTTTCATTGCTAATGGTTTTTCCAAAGGCAATGGGTAATTGCATTTCCGCTTTCTGAAATTTACTGGAGGCGATAACGGAACGCATGGATACGATAGTAGCATTTTTATTGGGCACCTCTATACCAATGGTTCCCTTTCCTGGAATAGGTGCAATAATTCTGATCCCAAGTGCTGCCAATGACAGGGCAATATCATCCTCTAAATTTTTTATTTTAGAAATTCGCACTCCGGCATCAGGTACAATCTCATACAGGGTCACTGTGGGACCTATGGTAGCCTTGATCTGTGCAATACCAATTTTATAGTTCTTTAAGGTCTCTACAATTTTATTCTTATTTTCCTCCAGTTCCTCCTGGTTGATGGTAATACCTCCGCTGGCGCCATGCTGATCCAAAAGATCCAATGGGGGAAACTTAAAATTGCCCAATTCCAAGGTAGGATCAAATTCACCGAAATCCTCCACCAGCTTGTCCGAAATATTGTCTGACTCCTCTTTCTCTTCCTTAATTTTTTCCACCTCCATGGCAATGGTTTCCTCTTCGACCCCCACCTTTACTTCAAATTCCTCCTCATTGTCCTCTTTTGTCAAAGCCGGAATATCCTTCTTATGGGTGTAGGTGTCTATAACCACTGGAGTTTCTTCCTTTTCCTTGGTGAATAAAACCGCGCTCCCATCGTCACTGTCATCAACCTTGACAGCTTTGCCATTTTTAAATTCGGTAGCCAAGGATTTTCCCTTGTCGTTCAAGTAGGCAACCGCTTTGTCCGGGGAAAATTGGAACAATCTTACCAAAATAACGATCAATCCAAAGAGCAATAAAAGAAAGACTCCAACTTTACCTCCATAGTCCTGTAGAAAATCGTTCATCTCGTACCCGACCATACCGCCCAACAACGGTTTTCCCGCAGCAAAAAATCCCAGGGCAAGTGAGAACCAGATAATAAACACAAAGCCCCATATCCACTTTCTTAGCAGCCCCTGTTTTTGCATGCTTAAAAATAGGTACAGCCCCGTTAAAAAAAGTAAAAAGGTCAATATGATGGAAGAGATACCAAAACCTTTATAGAGGACAAAATGGCTAACATTGGCTCCAAATTTATTCAACAAATTCCTAGCCTGTTCATTCCTGTTTGCAAATTCGGTAAGCAAGCTTTGATCGTCTTGCCAAGTAAAATAGAAGGAGACAAAAGAAAAGAACAGCGCAATACTTAAAAGCATTAACAACCCCCCAAAAATAATTTTGTTCTGCTGTGATAATTTTAAGGAAAAGCCTTTTTTACTGGGTGTTGACTTTGGTTTTTTTACCTTTTTTGCCATTAAATCTTAAATTCTGGTGGCTAAATTACAAATTTACTTATGAACTCTTCGGAACTTTTCCCTTTCAAATAGCTTTTTATGGAAACTCTGTATAAGCCGGATAGAGAATAAGGATAACTATTGGATCCTAAAAGAGTTTGGGTATATAGATGATAAGGCCTATAATGGATGCGGCAATGGATACCAGCATAACAGCACCTGCAGAGATGTCTTTGATAAATCCAATTTTTTCATCAAATTCGGGCTGGACAAAATCCGATATTTTTTCCACAGCCGTATTTAAACCCTCAATTCCCAGTACCAATCCGATTGCCAATATTTGAAGAATCCATTCCGTGCTGGAAATCTCAAAATAGAATCCTGCAGCAGTCATCACCAAAGTAATAAATACCTGAATCTTGATGCTGGATTCTGTTCTGATCAAGAGAAGTGCCCCCTTTAAAGCGAAACCTACACTCTTTAAGCGATTCACCAAAAAGCTCTCCTTAGGCATCCATCAACGCTTCTAGTGCCGCTTTGTAATTGGGCTCATCAACGGTTTCTGCAACTTGCTCCGTATAAATAACCTTACCTTCCTCATCCAACACCACCACAGCCCTAGAGTGCAAGGACTTTAACGGGCCATCCACAAACTCCAAGCCATAGGCCTTTCCGAAATTACCATCCCGGAAATCTGACAACATTTCTACATTTTCTATTCCTTCCGCCCCACAGAAACGTGCTTGGGCAAAAGGAAGGTCTTTGGAAATACATAGGACCTTGGTGTTTTTCAATTCGGCAGCTTCCTTATTAAATTGCCTTACAGATTGGGCACATGTGCCCGTATCCACACTGGGAAAAATATTTAATACCACTTTTGCGCCTTTGTATTCATCCAATTGTGTACTGGACAAATCCCCCTTGGTCAAAGAAAATCCAGGAGCTTTACTTCCTGATTCAGGTAATGTTCCTATTGTATTTATCGGGTTTCCCTTAAGTGTTACTGTAGCCATGATTATTTTTTTAAAATTTGTGTGAAAATAAAAAATATATGCTGGATAAATAAGGAATATCTCATAAAAAGTAGGACCATGCCTAGACTTGCCAAATCTTTTACATAAATACAAATACCTCTATCCCATGTATTAAACATAAGGACAAAGGTATTTGATAATACATGGGCCAGGATGCCTAAACAATTACTTGTCTATGGAACCAACCACCCTCTGCATAAATTCGTTCAAAGCCTCTTTTTGGGACTTACCTTCCTTTATGGATTTTTGTACTTCCAAAGCTCCGTACAAGTTGGAAATCAATTCCCCAATAACATCCAATTCCTCATCTTTCAACGAGGATACTTCTGTTATGGACTCCAATGTTTCTATGGTCTCCAATACATAATCCTCATCGTTTTCAGCTATAAAGCCCGTAAGGTGTTTAATTACTGGTAATTTCACCGATCAATTCTTTTAAAACTTCATATTTATTGGTCTGGACCTGATTCTTAAATTCACCATCACTAAAAATGGCAAAGGTGGGAAGATTGTCTACCTTGGCCAACTTTCTAGATTCAGGAAATTTCTCTGCATCAGCAAGAACAAAGGTGATATCCTCATTAATGGATGCCTCCTTTTTAAACTTGGGTTTCATTATTCTACAATTGCCACACCAAGTAGCCGAATACTGAACAACCACCTTCTTATTCTGATCGATAATCTCTTTCAGATTATCATTTTCCAATTCGATTATCATAAATTTCAAATTTAATTATATAAAAAAAAGGAGTCAATGCTACAGCACTATTGACCCCTTATATTCAATTCTTGAAATTAGTTTGCGCGCGTGGATAAATAACTGGCAACACCATTTCTATCAGCCGTCATGGCATCTTTACCTTCTTCCCAGTTAGCAGGACATACCTCTCCTTTTTCCTGAACATGGGTATAGGCATCGATTAAGCGTAAATACTCATTTACATTCCTACCCAAAGGCATATGGTTAATCCCTTCGTGGAATACGGTACCTTCCTCATCAATTAAATAAGTGGCCCTGTAAGTTACATTGTCACCGTCTACCATAACAACACCGGTTTCCTCATTATACTGCTCATTGGTTATATCCAATATACCTAAAGTAGAGGCAAGATTTCTGTTGCTATCTGCAAGAATAGGGTAAGTAACCCCTTCAATTCCACCATTATCCTTTGCTGTATTCAACCAGGCAAAATGAACTTCGGCAGTATCACAGGACGCCCCGATAACCAAAGTGTTTCTTTTTTCAAATTCGCCCAAAGCAGCTTGAAAGGCATGCAATTCTGTTGGACATACAAAAGTGAAGTCTTTTGGGTACCAAAATAGGATTACTTTCTTATTGTTTTTTTGAGCCTCTTCCAAAACATTCAATTTGAAAGTATCTCCTAAATCGTTCATTGCATTAACGCTGAGATTTGGAAATTTTTTACCTACTAAAGTCATATTTATAAAATTTATACGATTAATTTCTGATGTAAAATTACATCTAATTATAAGGGTTCGCACCAATATGGATTTAAAAAATTTATGGCAATATAACAATTGTATATACCTATCCCGATTATGGTTTTTCTTTGTTAATTTGAAAAAATACAAGACTTAATTTTTTATATTTGACAACAGGATAGGGTTAAAAATATCAAATTCATTTTTAAGGAATAAGTAGGTTTAAGATGTGATTTCATTTCTTAAAAATGCACTCCCTTGTTAACTGAAGAGACTGGGTGGTTTTCCGTGGAAAACAGCTTGATGGATAGGTACACTCCTGTGATAAATCAGGGAAACATAAAAGATATAAGGACCAACTATTTAGCAAAGGCAAACTCAATTGCCCGCATTTTACAATTCACTAGTAAGAAATTCCGGGTCGAAGATTATTGCCCCTATGCTTTGGATGTTTTAAGCTGTCTTATCTTTAAGTGCAGAGCCGCAAAGAACAGGGTGGTAAAAGGACTTAACCAATTGAATATGGCATATACAAAATATTCGGCAACGCCCACCCCCAACACGCCCGATTGATAAGCTCCACAGGTGTTCCAGGGAATCAATACAGACGTTACGGTACCGGAATCCTCCAATGTTCTACTCAAATTCTCTGGAGCCAAGCCCTTGTCGTGAAAGGCCTTCTTAAACATTTTACCGGGGATAACAATAGCAAGGTATTGATCACTGGCTATAGCATTTAAACCAATACAGCTAAGCACGGTACTGGCA
The DNA here is from genome assembly GCF_030291335.1 of Arenibacter flavimaris. Classification (NCBI taxonomy): domain Bacteria; kingdom Pseudomonadati; phylum Bacteroidota; class Flavobacteriia; order Flavobacteriales; family Flavobacteriaceae; genus Arenibacter; species Arenibacter flavimaris. The sequence goes on along the minus strand of NZ_JASWIM010000031.1, from coordinate 32,747 downwards.
AACAATCCAAAAACAGAACTTGCAATGGACAATAAAGCTTTAGTAATCCGGGCCAAGGCCCCAATGCCGTCCATGATACCGCCAAATACCATTGCACAGCAAATAAGTAAAATAGTCCATATCATTCCTTGCATGCCTCCAGCACTGAACAAATCGTTCAACTTTTCATTATCGGTTACTATGGCCGTATCGGTAAATATGGCATTGAAAATAGCGGTTACATTGGAATCCGACAAAGATTTTAATACCTCAGTTTGAAAAAAGAGGGCAAATACCCCGGCCAGACCCACACCAGCTCCCAAGGCAATCAGAGGTTTCGTTTTAAAAAGTATTAGTACTATTACCAAACCTGGCACAATGAATAAATACGGGTTAATATCAAAGGTAGCATCTATAGTGGCCAAAAGTGCACTTACATCTGCACTCCCAGAAGTTTCTATGTTTAAACTTATTATGGCAAAAACCACCAATGTTATCACAATAGTAGGGACCGTGGTGATGGTCATGTATTTAATATGTGTAAAAAGGTCGGTCCCGGCCATCGCAGGGGCCAGGTTGGTGGTGTCGCTCAAAGGGGACATCTTGTCCCCAAAATAGGCGCCGGAAATTACGGCACCGGCAATCATACCAGGGTATATGCCCAAAGCGGTCCCAATACCAACAAGTGCAATTCCAACAGTAGCGGAGGTAGTCCACGAACTCCCTGTAGCCACTGAGATGATAGCAGCGATAACAACTGAAGCCGGTAAAAAAATAGAGGGATTCAAAACTTGCAGACCGTAATAAACCATGGCCGGAATAACCCCGCTCACCAACCAAGTACCCGCCAACGCTCCCACCAAAAACAAGATCATTATTGGAACAAGAACGCTTTTTAGGTTTTCCAGGACTTCGAGTCCCATAGTTTTTAAGGAGGTCTTATTAAAAAACCCCACAATGGCACTTATGGCACCTCCCAATAGCAAAATAATCTGATTGGAGTATTCCCCAAACCATTCGCCGTCCTTAAAGAAAATATTATAGGCCAACATCATCATCAATAGAACTACAGGAATAAGTGCTTCCCATATATTCAATTCCTTGTTTTCTACAATATGCTCATTTTCGGGTCCAGCGGGATTGGTACTCAGGTTCTGCATTTAGAGGCTTTTTGTTTCTTCGTAATATTACGATTTTGATATCTCTTCTGCAAACCCATAATTAGACCTATGCTCTTAAAGGTTTTAAAATATCCAATTGAATTAAACAATCCTTCATGGCCCTATAGGTTCTATCAATATGGTCATCCAACCCTATGGAAAATCGGATCAAACCATTGGTCAGGCCCATCTCCAATTGCTCTTCCAACGGAATCTCCGAAGAGGTAGAGGTTCCCGGAGCACTAAATAAAGTTTTATAAAAACCCAAACTAACGGCCAAATATCCCAAATGTTTCTTCTGCATTAATTCCATCAAGGCATTGGCATTTTCCAAAGAACCCACATCCAGGGTCATTAATCCCCCAAAGCCATATTCCGGATTATATTGTTTTTTCATTAGCACGTGCCCCATATGCGATTTAAGGCCAGGATATACCACTCTTAGTCCGTCCTTTTCAAAATTTTGTGCCAAGTGCAGCGCATTTTCACTGTGTTTTTTCATCCTTATATGCAGCGTTCTCATATTCTTTAAAATAGAAGAAGCCCTTAAACTATCCAAAGTACTGCCCAATAACATCCCTGCGCCATTATTTACATCCTTTAGGCCCAAACAGAAATCTTTGGTGCCACAAACCACTCCGGCCACACAATCGCTAGTGCCATTTATAAATTTGGTTAAACTGTGGATAACAATATCGGCCCCCAATTTTGCTGGTGAAATGGATAAGGGAGAAAAGGTATTGTCCACCACCAAAGGAATATTATGTTTTTTGGCCAGTTCGGAAAGGGCCTCAATATCGGCAACTTCCAATAAGGGATTACTAACGGACTCACAATAGATCATCTGTGTTTTGGGAGTAATGGCCATGGCCACTGCCTCCAATTTTGTAGTATCCACAAAGGTAGTTGCTATATCGAATTTCTTTAAAAAATTCTTCATTAAGGCATAAGTACCTCCGTATATGGTCCTGCTACTAACAATATGGTCCCCGGCATTGCACAACTGCATTATCACAGCACTAATAGCCCCCATACCACTTGCAGTTACATTGGCGGTTTCCGTACCTTCCAAGGCAGCCAGGGCCTCCCCCAAATATAGATTGGAAGGAGAGGAGTGGCGACTGTAGAGATAGCAGCCTTCCGTATTGCCCTCGAAGGTATCGAACATAGTCTTTGCCGACAAAAACGTGTAGGTAGAAGAATCGGATATCGAGGGATTGACCCCACCGTATTCTCCAAAATACTGTAAATCCTGTAAATCATCAGATGCCCTAAATTTCATAACCAAATATTTATTTTACTATAAAATTAAATTAATAGCATATAAAAATCAATAGTTGTAAATTAAACTAGATTATAAATCTATGTAATGTAATTTATTTAGTTTATTTTTACGACTTATTGATGGCAGCAGCCAAACAGAAGAAAATTTATCACCATGAAGTTTGACGAAATAGACATAAAGTTATTGGGATTGCTTCAGAATGACAGTAAAAAAACGACCAAGGAGTATGCCCAACAATTAAATTTATCGGTTACGGCCATATATGAACGTATAAAAAGACTGGAAAAATCCGGGGTAGTTACCAAATACGTGGCTTTAGTGGACAAAAAGAAGGTTCACAAGGCTTTTACAGTTCTCTGCCACATTAAATTGGTTCAGCACAATAAGGAGTATGTACTACAGTTTGAACGGGAAGTACTTAAACTAAATGAGGTTGCGGAATGTTACCACACCAGCGGGGATTATGACTATATACTAAAGATATACGTTGCCGATATGGAAGAGTACCGAGAGTTTATGATCACCAAACTTACGGCCATAAATCACATAGGGAGCACCCAAAGTTCATTCGTAATCAATGAGGTAAAAAGTACTACCGAGGTATTCTTATAATAACAATTGTCCATAAGACGTTCATATCACAAGGAATATGAATGTTGTTCAAGAATAAAACATTCGTATTTTTGTAATCACAATAATGATACTAATCTTTTCAATACAATAATAATATGACCCAATATGATGTAGCCATTATAGGCTCAGGTCCTGGTGGATATGTTGCAGCAATCCGGTGTGCCCAGTTAGGAATGAAGACTGCGATAATAGAAAAATATTCAACTTTAGGAGGAACTTGTCTTAACGTAGGCTGCATTCCCTCGAAAGCGTTATTGGATTCTTCCCATCATTATGAGGATGCCGTAAAGCACTTTGAAGATCATGGAATTGAAATTCCAGGGGAAATCAAGGTAAACCTTGAAAAAATGATCGGGAGGAAACAAGCTGTAGTAGATCAGACTTGTGCAGGGGTAAAATTCCTTATGGACAAAAATAAAATAGACGTTTATGAAGGTCTAGGGAGTTTTAAGGATGCAACCCATGTCAATATAAAAAAGAACGATGGCAAAACAGAGACCATCGAGGCAAAAAACATAATTATTGCCACAGGATCCAAGCCATCCAACCTACCTTTTATCAAATTGGACAAAGAGCGCGTTATTACCTCTACAGAAGCCCTAAAACTAAAAGAAATCCCAAAACACCTTATCGTAATTGGTGGTGGTGTAATAGGATTGGAATTGGGACAGGTATACAAACGCCTGGGCGCAGAGGTAACGGTCATTGAATATATGGACCGTATTATCCCTGGTATGGACGGAGCACTTTCAAAAGAATTGCTGAAAGTAATGAAAAAGCAAAAGGTAAAATTTAATTTATCCCATAAGGTTAAGTCGGTTGAGACCAAGGGCAAAGAAGTAATTGTAAAAGCCGAGAATAAAAAGGGGGAAGAGATAACTTTTACTGGAGATTATTGCTTGGTTTCTGTGGGCAGAAGACCTTTTACCGATGGATTAAACATTGAAGCTTCCGGAGTTCAGCTCGAAAAGAACGGTACTATTGCCGTAAATGATAATTTACAGACCAATATACCTAATATATATGCTATAGGCGATGTTGTAAGAGGAGCTATGCTGGCGCATAAGGCAGAAGAGGAGGGAGCCTTTGTTGCCGAAGTATTGGCAGGGCAAAAGCCACATATAGATTACAACTTAATTCCCGGTGTGGTATATACCTGGCCAGAAGTTGCCGCCGTAGGTAAAACGGAAGAAGAACTAAAAGAAGCTGGTGTTGAATATAAAGTAGGTCAGTTTCCAATGCGCGCCTTGGGACGGGCAAGGGCCAGTATGGATTTGGATGGTTTTGTTAAAATATTGGCAGATAAGGAAACCGATGAAGTTTTGGGTGTCCATATGATTGGGGCACGAATGGCCGATTTAATCGCCGAGGCAGTTACAGCTATGGAATTTAGAGCCTCTGCCGAGGACATCTCCAGAATGAGTCACGCACACCCAACATTTGCAGAGGCGGTGAAAGAGGCTGCTCTGGCAGCAACCGATAATAGAGCCCTACATGTTTAAATAATTAAACAGGTTGATAATACAATAGCCCCGTTGGATATTTTCCAACGGGGCTATTGTATTATTGTAGTTCTTTAAATAGTACCTATTAAAATACAAATTGTTTTTACAACTTATGGGTACCGTCACAGTACGGTGGGTTTTTGGTTAATTTACAGGAGCACAAATGAGCTTTCTTACTTTCTTCGGCCATAAAGACCAAAGGGGGCGTAGCATTTTCCGCCTTATGGGAACCATCGCAAAAAGGTTGCACGTTACTATGGCTACAGGTACACCACTTATATTGTTTATCCTTCACCAATTCCACCGCAATGGGTGTATACTTTTTGTTCGTCTCGCTCATCTATATTTTTTGTACGAAAATAAGAGAAACAATAGTAGCAAAGGGATGCAACCACTAATTTTTCACCATTCTAAATAAGCGCATTAAGGTTAGCTTGGATTTGAGTAAGAATGCTTTTAGCAAAGGCTGACCTTCCTCGTTCAGCCAAGCTTCGCCTTTTTGTTGCACAGCCCTGACCACTGATGACAATTGCAATTTTATATAAACCTTATTCCTTTCGTATTGTAAGGCCAACAAGGTCGTTGCAATCATAAAGGCCAGTGCACCCGGAATAACAATAGTAGGGGACAAACTATGGTTCAAAAAATAATACAGCCCCAAACCGGTAAAGCTTCCGTACAATATTATATAATGGATAACATAGATAGATAAGGTACTTTGCCCTATCTTAAGTATACTACCATTGCCCATAAATTTTCTAAATAACATAAAAACGGCAAATACCAAGGAGACATCCCCTAGCCGTATGAACAGATAGTTATTAAAATACACTTTGGAAAACACCAACATTCCGGTCCAGTTATATAACTTTAAAAAGAAGCCTGATGAATAAAACATAAGACCAATGCCAACCATGGTAAAACTCACAATGGCAGCAGGGTACAAATATTTAAAATCTTTGAATCTATTGAACAATACGGACATAAAAGCCCCAATAGAAGCATACCCGAACCATGGTATTATGGTAAATACGGATCCATTGGCCTTGGTCAGGTAATTGGCCACCATCTGTGGCAGATAGTGATGGGCGTATTGTTTATAATTGGGTTCAAGTACAAATAAAACAAGGGTAGTGACCATTAAAACACCCGGAAACAGATACTTATTCCTAGAAATGGTAAGAAGATAAATGCCTATAATCCCCAAAATGGATAGGCCAATACAGTGAAGCACATCTACTAAATAAAAAGAACCATAAATCTGGCCCTTTAGCAGTCCAAAAAAGTTCAATCTAAGCAAGTAGCCTATGGCCAATAATTGCAGTCCCCTCTTAATGCCTTTTTTTACCCGTGGATTGTTAATCCCAATCTCCTTTCCTTTAATTAGGAGATAGGTAAATATAAAGCCGGAAACTGTAAAAAAGACTGGTGCCGTTACCCCCCTAAAATATTTCCAAACAGCATAGACCATATTGGAATTATCCCTAAATGCATTGTCCAAAAGTCCATCCACAAAATGCCCCTGTAGCATCATAAGGATTGCCCATGCCCTTATAGCATCGATAAAATACAATCTTAGGTTGTTAGCACCCATATTAACTTTTATGTACACCCTATATACTTGTAAAACAGTAGCTTTGGATGTTTTCGAGTGCAAAATTATGCAATTTCCTCGCAATTCAATCTATTTTACGGTATTTTCGTTGTGCAAACAATTAAATAATCAAGATGTCCCATATACTGGCATTTGCCGGAAGCAATTCCAGCACCTCCATCAATTATAAATTAGTAAAATATACCGCCTCCCTGATTACGGATCATGAGGTTGAACTTATAAATATGGTCGACTATAATTTTCCTGTTTTTAGTGAGGATTTGGAAAGGGAGGAAGGTTATTCCGATTTATTGCGAGGGTTAAAAGACAAGATAGTCCATGCCCACGCCCTCATTATTTCTGTAAACGAACACAACAGCAATCCTTCCGCTTATTTCAAGAATGTATTGGATTGGTTGTCCCGAGTGGACAGGAATTTCTTGGTGGACACAAAGGTTTTCCTAATGTCCTGTTCCGGAGGTAGAAGGGGAGGTACCGGCTCCTTAGAGGTGGTCCAGGGAATTTTACCTCGATTTGGGGGCGAAATTTCGGCTACCTTTTCCTTGCCATCCTTTAATCATACCTTTGACAAGGCAAAGGGCATAACAGACCCTGAGCTTGCACAAGCCCACAAAAAAGCATTGGAAATATTTTTATCACAAATTTAAAAGTCTTTGCGAAAAAAGGTTTCATTTACAGTTTCGGATATTATAAGTTTTAAACAATCCCTCTTACATTGGTCCCAGCAATATTATGAGGTTGTATGGTTGGACAGCAACGCCCATAGAAGAAGTTATAGCTCGTTTGATGGTATGCTTGCCGTGGATGCACTCACATCGATAGTAACGGATACCCAAAACGCATTTGAGGACTTAAGCAACTACCAAACCAATGTCAAAGACTGGATTTTTGGTTATCTTTCCTATGACGTAAAAAATGATACGGAACTGCTTTCCTCTTCCAATGCCGATGGATTGGACTTTCCTGCTCTATATTTTTTTCAACCCAAAAAAATAATAGAAATACAGAATACCGTAGTCACTTTCCATTACCTAAATATGGTTGCCAATGAAATTGAAGGTGATTATAAGAATATCCTAGAAGCAACTACAGCGTTTGAACCAGAATTGGAAAATCAATCCAATATCAAAATTAAGCTTAGAATATTTAAGGACGAATATTATAGACGTGTGAATAAAATGCTGAACCATATCCATAGAGGGGATATCTACGAAGCCAACTTCTGCCAAGAGTTTTATGCGGAGAACACTAAAATAGATGCTTTAAAGACTTATTTGAAACTGAATTCCATCACCAGGGCCCCTTTTTCGACCTTTTTAAAAATAAACGATAAGTACTTATTGTCATCTTCCCCGGAACGCTACATTAAAAAATTGGGCAACCAGATTATATCCCAGCCTATTAAGGGTACGGCAAAACGTTCGTTGGATGAAAATGAAGACAGGCTATTGGCAGAAGCTTTGGAAAAGGACCAAAAAGAGAGGGCCGAAAACATTATGATTGTGGATTTGGTAAGGAACGATCTTTCCAAAAGTGCTTTGAAAGGTACGGTCGAGGTCAAGGAACTATGCAAGGTGTATTCCTTTGACCAAGTTCACCAGATGATTTCCACTATAACAGCAGAGGTCTCCAGTACCAAAAATCCGGTGGATATTATCAGGGAAACCTTCCCCATGGGTAGTATGACAGGAGCTCCAAAAGTGTCGGCCATGCGAATAATAGAGGAACTGGAAGCTTCAAAAAGAGGACTTTATTCGGGCACCGTGGGCTACTTTACTCCTGAAAACGATTTTGATTTTAATGTGGTCATTCGAAGTATTCTCTACAATAAAACATCCCAATTTGTATCTATTTCCGTGGGAAGTGCCATAACGGCCCAGGCAATTCCAGAAAAGGAATATGAGGAATGCCTGCTTAAGGCCAAAGCTATGAGACAGGTACTTGAAAATTAATGGGTCGTTTGGTTATAATCAATTTTCAATCTAACTTAAGCCATTATAAATTTAGGCCTACCTAATATTCATTATACAAATTCTATGGATGTAAGAATGCTTGATCTTCAGTTTAAGAACCTCCCAATCAATGCATGGTATGCCAGACCCAAAATAGTTAGAGGGGCCATCGTATTGGTCCATGGCTTTGGGGAACATTCGGGACGCTATAAGGATGCTGTGATTCCAAGACTTTTGGAAGAAAATTTGGCCGTTTTCTGTTATGACAATATAGGCCATGGCAAATCTGGCGGAAAACGGGGACATTGCCACAGCTATACGGCATTGTTGGAACTTTTGGACAATATGATTGCAAAGGCAAGATTGCTAAATCCCAATAAACCCATATTTCTTTACGGCCATAGTATGGGGGGAAATTTGGTTTTAAACTACGACATGAGAATAAAATCGGAATTGGCAGGTATTGTGGCGACGAGTCCATACCTAAAATTGGCCTTTCAACCTCCAAAATGGAAAATGGTCCTGGGCAAATTAATGCTGGGAATGATTCCTTCAGTAACCATGTCGTCCGGCCTGGATCCACAACATATCTCTAGAATAAATCAGGAAGTGGAAAAATACATTGCAGACCCCTTGGTTCATGACAGGGTAAGCCCCATGTACTCTTTTCCCATAATGGAAGCGGGTGAGTGGGCTATAAACAATGCCAGTAAAATAAAGACCAGCACACTTTTGTTGCACGGCACTGGGGATAAAATTATAGATTATAGGGCTACTGAAAAATTACATAAAAACTCAAATTGTACCCAACTCCATTTAATTGAAGGCGGCTATCACGAATTGCACAATGATGTTGGCAGTAAAAACACTTTGGATATAATTGGCATTTGGTTAAGGAACAGGCTGGACCACTTCTATGGCCAAAAGTAGTTGCTATCATTTTTCTTATGTAAATTAGCCCTGTGTTAGAAAATTTCAGGAATCACATAGATCTGCACTTTCCCCATCTTAAAGAAGGTAAATTTATATTGGCCTGCAGTGGGGGTATAGACAGTGTTGTGCTGGCACATTTATGTTCTTCTTACCATTTGGATTTTGCCATAGCCCATTGCAACTTCAAACTGCGCGGTTTGGAAAGTGATAAGGACGAAGATCTGGTCCGAAAATTAGCCAAGGATTTGGGCAAAGAAATTTTTGTGACCAGTTTTGACACCCATGGGTACATGGCCCAACATAAAACCAATTTGCAAATTGCAGCACGTGAACTCCGCTATCATTGGTTTTCGCAAATCATGGCCAATCACCATATTAAAACCCTAGTAACGGCCCATCATGCAGACGACAATTTGGAAACCTTTCTTATCAATCTGTCCAGGGGAACAGGCATTGAAGGCCTCACCGGAATACCATCGCATACAGATACTATCTCTAGACCCTTATTGCAATTTTCCAGAACCGAAATCAAAAAATATGCGGAATCAAACGCTATTCACTGGAGAGAGGATGCCAGTAATGAGAATACCAAGTATTTAAGAAACAACATTAGACATAATATTATTCCTAAACTAAAGGAACTGAATCCCAGTTTTCTGGAAAATTTTTTAAAGACCCAAGCGTATCTCACACAGACCCAAGAAATATCAAAGGAGCATATAACCTGCTTAAGGAAACAACTTTTTTCAAAAGAGGACAAGGTGGAAAAGGTAAAAATAGCCTCACTGCTGGCACTTCATCCTACCAAAGCCTATCTTTTTCATTTCTTTCGGGAGTTCGGGTTTACACAATGGGATGACATTTACTCCCTACTAAGCGCCAATAGTGGTAAAGAAGTACATTCCAACACCCATAGATTGCTAAAGGACAGGGACTTTTTGTTATTGAAACCCAAAGTTCCACAAAATGCCGAGGTTTTTCATATTGAAGTGGAACAAGAAGCAGTCTCAGTACCCATAAGCCTAAAATTCGAAACTGTCAAAGCCATTGGAGAAATCTCTACAAACATAATTTATGTAGATAAAGAAACGTTAAAGTACCCATTAACAGTCCGTAAATGCCAAAAAGGGGATTATTTTTATCCCCTTGGAATGTTGGGCAAGAAAAAAATATCGAAATACTTCAAAGATCGGAAGATGGATGTTTTTGCCAAGGAAAATCAATGGTTGTTGTGTTCTGGCGATAATATTGTCTGGATAATAGGAAAACGTGCCGACGACCGATTTAAAATTACCGACAGGACCAAAGAAATTTTAAAAATTGTTTTGGAATTATGAAACAGATATTGGGATCGATTTTAACAGTACTCAGTTTTTTCTTGGGTTTTTCCCAATCGGATGAAAATCCGGCCATTTGGACCTATGAGGCCGAAAAAATATCGGATACGGAATACAACCTGATATTTAGGGCGGATATATTTGAAGGCTGGCATATCTATTCGCAATTTACGGATGAAAATGGTTCCTTGCCCAGTGAATTTACATTTGAAAAAGCGGGAAGCGACTATGAACTGGTAGGAATCACTGCAGAAAGTGAAACCCTCACGGAATACTCCGATATTTTTGAGGTGGATGAAACCTTCTTTAAGGAAAAGGCAGTCTTTACCCAAAGAATAAAATTATTGAATCCGGAGGTCACCCAGATCGATGTGGGGTTGTTCTATCAAATCTGCAAGGAGGTTTGTATCCCAAAGGATGAAGTCTTCCATATTTCCCTGACAGGAGAGGAAATAGTTGTTGCGGAGCAACAGCTGGATCAGCGCAGCCTGGACATGAGCGCTGCTTTAATGCTGGACCTAAAGAACAAGGAATTGTTGGTGAATGGGGATGACAATGCTGTGGATGAAAAATCGGGTCTGTGGACCATTTTCGTTTTAGGTTTTTTAGGTGGATTAATTGCACTGCTCACCCCCTGCGTTTTTCCCATGATACCATTAACGGTGTCCTTTTTCACCAAGCAAGGGGCCCATAGATCCAAAGGGATAGCAAATGCATTGCTTTATGGATTTTTTATTGTATTGATTTATTTTCTTTTGAGCTTACCTTTTCATTTGTTCGATTCTGTGGATTCACAAATTTTGAATACCATTGCTACCAATGTTTGGCTGAACCTATTTTTCTTTCTCATTTTCATATTTTTTGCCTTCTCCTTTTTCGGATATTATGAATTGACGCTCCCTAGTTCCTGGGCCAATAAAATGGATTCTGCCTCCTCCAAGGTGGGAGGCGCAATCGGAATCTTTTTTATGGCCGTTACCTTGGCCATAGTTTCTTTTTCCTGTACCGGTCCTATTTTAGGAGGATTGTTGGGAAGTACTGCCTTGGCGGAAGGGGACGTGGCTACCAACCTTTCTACGGGGATGGTCGGCTTTGGAGTGGCCCTGGCCTTACCCTTTGGTCTTTTTGCATTGTTCCCTACTTGGCTTAATTCCCTGCCTAAATCAGGAGGATGGATGACAACGGTAAAGGTTACCCTCGGATTCTTGGAACTGGTGTTGGCTTTTAAATTTTTGTCCAATGCGGACCTAGTAGGCAACTGGGGAATCTTTAAACGGGAGATCTTTTTAGGGATTTGGATAATATTGTTCGTATTGCTTTCCCTTTATTTATTTGGAATCTTTAGATTTCCGCACGACGGGCCAAAACAACGATTGTCCGCCGGAAGAAAGCTCACGGCTGTCCTAAGCAGTTTATTTGCCATCTACCTAGTGTTGGGGTTGTCAAAAATTACCGATTTAAAACTGTTGAGCGGTTTTCCACCCCCACAGTTTTATAGCATTTTTGAAACAGGGAGCGATTGCCCCTTGGGCATAGAGTGTTTTAAGGATTTTGACAAGGGACTTGCCCATGCCCAAAAGGTAAATAAGCCAATTTTGTTGGATTTTACGGGCTGGGCCTGTGTAAATTGTAGAAAAATGGAGGAAACGGTATGGAGCGAAACGGATATCTACCCCATACTTAAGGACGAATATGTTTTAATATCGCTCTACATAGATGATAGAAAGGAACTACCCGAATCGGAACAATTCCTATTTAAGTACGAGTCGGGACGTGTCAAAAAAATCAATACCGTTGGTGAAAAATGGGGTACTTTCCAAACCTTGAATTTCAACGCAGCTTCACAGCCTTATTATGTGCTTCTTTCCCCCGATTTGGAAATTTTGAACACTGCCGTCCAATACACGGATAGGGACACCTATAAGGAGTGGCTGCAAAAAGGGGTGGGTAATTTTAAGGAATTGGGGCAGCTTAAATAATATCCTCATAAGAAAATGCTTGGTGGTTCAACCATTGAACCGCATCCCTTTAAAGAAAAGTTATCCTGAAATTGGCATAAAATTGTACGAAATCAATTAATACAAATTCAACTCTCATGAGAAAGTTTATATTTATTTTATCAGCTATTTTCCTGGTATCCTGTGGAAGAACAGGAATTGAATCTACAACCAATACTCGGACTGTCGACTCATATAATCCAAGGGATTTTTACAACAAAACAGAAGTCGCCATTCCTATGCGTGACGGAATAAAATTGCATACCACCATTTATTCCCCCAAGGATACTTCCAAGAAATATCCCATCATTATGTCCAGAACGCCATACAGTTGTAGGCCCTACGGTTCCAATGAATATAAAGCCCTGATATCGCCGAATAGAAAAATGATGAAAGAGGGAAATATTGTAGTATACCAAGATGTTAGGGGCAGGTGGAACAGCGAAGGGGTCTATGACAATATGAGAGCTTTTATTCCCAATAAAAAAAATGGGGAAGTGGATGAGGCATCGGATACCTACGACACTATAGAATGGTTAATAAACAATGTTAAAAACCACAATGGCAATGTAGGTATATGGGGGATTTCCTATCCGGGATTTTATGCTACCTATTCATTATTGGATGCCCATCCCGCGCTAAAGGCAGTTTCCCCCCAGGCCCCTATCGGAGATTTCTTTTTTGACGATTTTCATCATAATGGAGCATACTTATTAAGCTATTGGAGGGCTACGGCCGTATTTGGATATATGAAAGACCAACCCACTACCGAAGAATGGTATACTTTCCCGGAATTGGGCACGGAAGACCAATACCAGTTTTTTTTGGATGCCGGCCCATTGTCCAATTTGGACAAGTATTATAAGGAGGACAATGTTTTTTGGCAGCAACTAAAAGAACATCCGAACTATGATGATTTTTGGCAAAAGCGTGGAATCATACAACATTTGGAAAATATCAAACCGGCAGTGATGACCGTAGGAGGTTGGTTTGATGCGGAAGATCTGTACGGTCCATTAAACACCTATGGACATATAGAAAAGAACAGCTCCAATTATAACACTATCGTAATGGGGCCATGGAGCCATGGAGATTGGTCCAAGGAAACAAAACGCCAAGCCATTGGCAATGTATATTTTGGCGATGACATCTCTAAATTCTATCAGGAAAATATTGAAACCAGATTTTTCAATCATTTTTTAAAAGGGGAGGGGGCGACCACCAATTTGCCCGAGGCCTACGTTTTTGATACGGGTAGCAAGGAATGGAAAACTTTCAACGCCTGGCCTCCCAAAAACACCTCTAAGGAAACCTACTCCTTACAGCGCAATCAACGTTTGGGGCAAATAGCGGCAAGGGAATACTCCTTTCAGGAATTTATAAGTGACCCCAAGAAACCAGTACCTTATTCCGAGGATATAAAGATGGTATTCACCCCTCGTAAGTTCATGACCGATGATCAGCGTTTTGCAGCCCGTAGACCCGATGTTCTATTGTTTGAAACCGAGCCCTTGGAGGAGCCACTAACCCTTGCCGGTGATATAATGGCGAAACTTAGCGTTTCCACCAGGGGGACGGATGCTGACTGGATCGTTAAGATCATCGACGTATATCCTGCAGACCACAAAGATTACGAGGAGACACAGGACTACCTGAAAATGGGCAACTATCATCAAATGGTCCGTAGCGAGGTAATGCGTGGCCGATTCAGAAACGATTTTTCAAAACCAGAGCCTTTTGTTCCCGAGGAGGCTACTCAGGTAAACATTCAATTACAGGATGTTTTCCATACATTCAAAAAAGGCCACAAAATACAGGTACAGGTCCAAAGTACTATGTTTCCATATATAGATATTAATCCTCAAACCTATGTGGAAAATATTTTTCAGGCCAAGCCCGAAGATTTTCAAAAACAAACACATCGTGTCTACAACACTTCTTTAATAGAGTTTACTGTTCTAAAACCTTGATAATATTTTCACATTACAAAAATAAATGTACTCTTACAAGTACTTTTATTATATCCTAAATTGACATACCTTTAAGCTAAAACCCATAAGTGTGAAAGTATTAAAAAAGCTGCTCTGGATAGTTTTGGGCCTTATCGTAATATTGGCCCTGAGTAGTGCCATTTATGTTTATACCCATACCCCGGAGTATGCCGGCAACATTGAAACGGATAAATTAAATAATAAGGTGGAGGTTTATTTTGACACCTATGGCATACCCCATATTTATTCAAATTCCGAAGAAGATGCCCTACGAGTACTGGGTTATGTCCATGCCCAGGAAAGACTGTGGCAAATGGAGTTGTTGCGAAGGATTGGAAAAGGTGGACTTTCGGAAGTTTTTGGTGGGGACATGCTTAAAACGGATAAATTTTTTCTATCCTTGGGCATAGACGATGCCTCTCAACAAACCGTGGAAAAGCTTTCAAAAAATGACCCCATGGTAAAACTTTCCCAAGCATATTTGGATGGGATCAATAAGTTTATAGCAGAAGGGCCAACTCCTATTGAATTCCATCTTACGGGCCTGGAAAAAACGCCATTTACCCTTAAGGATGTCTATAATACCGTGGGATATATGGCCTTCAGTTTTGCCATGGCCCATAAGACCGATCCTTTGCTAACCAATATCAAGAATAAATTGGGGCCTGACTATTTAACTGATCTGGGGTTGGACTCGGATCCCAATTCAACATTGATCAAAAATTACAGACCGAGTATTCGCGATTCTATTAAAAATGAGATAACCGGTCTGGTTACAGAGGCGTTGAAGGATCTACCCGTACCGCTATTCGAAGGGAGCAATAGTTGGGTTATAGCTCCCAATAAGACCAAAAACGCTAAGGTTATTTTCGCTAACGACCCCCACATTGGTTTTGCCCAGCCCTCGGTTTGGTATGAAGCCCACGTAAATAGCCCCAACTATGAAAAATACGGATATCACCTGGCCGGGATACCATTTCCCATATTGGGCCACGACAGGAATTTAGCTTATGGGATTACCATGTTCGAGAACGATGATATTGATTTTTACTATGAAGAGGAAAATGCAAGTGACCCCAGCTTATACAAAACCTCCTCTGGCTGGAAAAAATATAAACAAGTATCCAAAACTATAAAAGTAAAAGGGGGAGAAGATGTTCATTTTTCCTTTAAGAAAACCCATCATGGTCCAATTCTCAATGGTATTGCCGATCAAGTGACGGACCAACGCCCAGTAGCCATGTCGTGGATCTATACCAAATTGGAAAATAAGGTAATGAATGCTCTTTATGGCATGTCCCATGCCCAAAATTTATTGGAATTTCAAGACGCACTGCCAGATATTCATGCCCCAGGTTTAAATATTATGTACGGGGATGCTGTTGGTAATGTGGCATGGTTTGCATCAGCTAAACTTTATCAAATGCCGGATAGTACCAATACCAAATTTATAATGGAAGGCAGTACGGGAGAGCAAGAACCCATTCGTTATTTAAACTTTACCGAAAATCCCATGGCCATTAACCCACCTTGGAACTACGTGTACTCTGCCAACAATCAGCCCGATTCCATCAACGGCCGATTGTATCCAGGATATTACTTGCCAGAGGATAGGGCAAAGAGAATAGTGGCCCTTTTAGAACCAAAAAATAATTGGGACAGGGAGGCCGTACAGGAGATGATGTTGGATGATACCTCCATTGTAAATACCGAAGTGGTCACCAACCTGTCCAAAAGCATGGAAGTGGAGCAATTGAACGAAAAGCAAATCGCAATCTTGGACAAATTAAACTTATGGGACGGCAGTAATCAGTTGCAACAGATAGAACCTAGCATTTACAATCGCTGGATATATTTCATTTTGAGGAATACTTTCGAGGATGAATTGGAAACAGAGATGTTTGGACAAATGTTGGATACCCATTTTCACAAACGCCTAATAGCAGATTTGGCGGAAAAGGAAACCTCTGTATGGTGGGACGATATAAATACCAAGGATAGTGTGGAAACAAAAAAAGAAAGGATAAACCTTTCCTTTAGACAGGCATACCAATCTTTGGAAGAGGAATTTGGCAATGACTCCAATAAATGGACATGGAATAAGTTGCACACTCTGGAACACGGCCACCCCATAGGGCAGATCAAAGCCCTTAGATCTCTCTTTAATGTTGGTCCTTTCCCCGTTTCCGGATCAAGGGAAGTAATCAACAATATGGACTTTAAATATGACGATACCGGTTATTACCGAGTTAGCTCAGGTCCGTCCACAAGGAGGGTAATCGACTTTTCGGATATTGAAAATAGTACCAGTATACTTCCTACAGGCCAGTCCGGGAATCCTTTTAGTGAACATTACGACGATCAGGCCGAAATGTACAATCAAGGTAAATTTCGAAAAATGATGATGAACAAAGAGGAAATTATTGAAACCAAAAAATCACTCTTGACTTTTGAACCGACTAAAGAATAAATATCCAAGAATTTTCATGGAGCGGCAACTAATAGTTGGAAAAGAAAATCTACCTCGACCCGTAATCTGAACATTGAACAAGTAAAAGTTCGCCACAACAAGTGATGTAAGTTACCATTGCCTTGAGTCCTTAATTTCCTAAAATTTAGCACATTGGCTACGCCCAGAATTTATTTTATTTACTTAAATTTATCTAAATTATAAGTAAATGCTTACAAAAATTTATGGTAGTGCGGTTTTTGGGGTAGAGGCTACCACCATTACCGTTGAAGTAAATATCGACAAAGGCATCGGCTATCATTTGGTAGGATTGCCAGACAATGCCATCAAAGAAAGTAATTACCGAATAGCGGCAGCTTTACAGAACAATGGTTACAAAATTCCAGGAAAAAAAATAACTATTAATATGGCACCCGCCGATCTTCGCAAAGAAGGTTCGGCCTACGACCTTACCCTGGCTTTGGGGATTCTCACTGCCTCCCATCAGATCAAATCGGCATCCATAGAAAAATATATTATCATGGGGGAGCTTTCCCTGGATGGGAGTTTACAAGCCATAAAGGGAGCCTTGCCCATAGCCATCAAGGCCAAGGAGGAAGGCTTTAAAGGATTTATTTTACCCAGTGAAAATGCTAGGGAGGCCGCTATAGTGGACGATCTGGAAGTATATGGTATAGACAATATTAAAGAGGTGATAGACTTCTTTGATAAAAATGCCCCTTTACAGCAGACCATTATAGATACCAAAGAAGAATTTTATAAAAAATTGGATTTTCCTGAGTTCGATTTTTCGGATGTAAAAGGGCAGGAGAGCATAAAACGCTGTATGGAAATTGCTGCTGCGGGCGGACATAACATTATCCTGATAGGTCCACCAGGTGCTGGAAAAACCATGTTGGCCAAACGCCTACCGTCCATTTTACCCCCCATGACCTTGCACGAAGCCCTGGAGACCACCAAAATTCATTCTGTTGTGGGGAAGATCAAGAATATGGGCCTTATGAACCAAAGGCCTTTTCGCAGTCCCCATCATACCATTAGTGATGTTGCATAATATAATGTGTACATAACCAATTTAATCTCCTATATTTACCAACTTACTTATTAATTATTTTAATATGCTAGGTATATATTGCAGAATCTCAAGAGATAAAGAGGAAGGTAAAGACCGCTCTATTAATGACCAAAAGCAACTAGGAATCGAAACCGCCAATTCTATAGGCTTACCATTCAAGGTATATGTTGATGAAGGGTTTTCAGGAACTCTCGAGAACATAAACGATAGACCTGCTTTTTCGGGTTTAATAGAAGATATTCAACAAGGTTTAATAAACTCAGTATACGTTTATGACCAATCCAGATTGGAAAGGAATCCTCAGGTCAGATTTGTCATAAAAAAAATATTTAAGGATAATGATATCAGGCTCTTCACAAATTCAGGTGAACAGGATTTAAATGATGACGAGAATGACATGATGGGGGATATAATTTCCATAATGAACCAATATTATGTCAAGGTTACGAAGCAAAAGATTAAGTCTGTTCTTCAAAGGAATGCTAAAGATGGTAAAGCACACTCTAGCATTTATCCCTATGGATATACCAAAGATGACAAAGGGTATTTAGTAATTGATGAAGAGGAAGCCGAAATAGTTAAGAGGATTTATAATGATAGCTTAAGCGGTATAGGTACTAATAAAATAGCCGAGACATTATCTGCGGAAAATGTTCCGACACGCTATAACAAAATTGGCACAGGAACACTCAAAACTAAGAATAGATACACTGGCGAAATTACTACAACCAATAAATCTGATATAAAATGGTCGGGAAATAGTGTTCGGGGAATAATTAAAAATACAATTTATAAAGGGGTTCGAAAATTTGGAGGTAATGATTATGAAAGTCCAATTATAATTGAGCCATCATATTGGAAAAAGGTTAACGACAACTTCAAAAAGAATAGAAATAATTCTGGCAAAAAAGTATCACACAAATACTTGTTAAAGGAATTTTTAGAGTGTGGAGTTTGCGGAAGAAATATGTATGGCAGGACAAGGGTTAACAAAAAAGACCATTATTACATGTGTAGTTCCAAGCGATATAAGGAACTTAACTGTGGTAACAGGTCTATTAATATTGATTTAGCAGAGGGCTTTGTTTGGGGAATTTTATTGTCCGATTTTGACACTAAAAACGAAATACTAAATGAATCAAAAGGTGAATCAAATCAAAAATTGATTCAACTAGAAGAAGAACGAAGTCAATTTGAAAAGGAGTCTAGCAATATTGACATTAAAATTAAGAGAGCAACAAGATTAATTCTTGAAGGCAAAATAGATGAAAAGCACCTGATACAAGAAATCAATAATTTGGAATCCGTGAAAAGAGATATTGAAATTAAGTTGACAAATACTGTTGAGGAAATAAAATTTGAAGTCGAAGGAGCCAAGTTAAAAGAAAGTTTCAGCGCTGACCTTAACAAAATAAGAGATAACACTCCTTTTAACAAACGTCAAGAAATGATTAGGAAATATATTTCCAGAATCAAAGTTTATTATAACGCTGAGGTGCAGTACTATTATCTTATAATTAAGTTTAAGATGAGTGGAATGAAAGAAATGTATCCCTTGCAAGCAGATGCCGCCACCTTGAAAAAGAAGGCAAAGGGTGACGCATCAATAACCTTGTCGTTAAAGAGACTTAAGAGAATGACGGAAATCGGTGATGAATTAATGCAGCAATTAAAATAATGAAAGACTATATTGTATTAACTCCTCAGGAGTTGGACATAGATAAAATATTAAGCGACAATTCCACCTCGTTGGACAACGAATACACTTTGGACAACGAATATTTAAAGTATTTAATTAGTTATATACTAAGCAAGCTTGCTTTCTACATTGAAAACTTTGAGAGAAATAAAGGAGATAAATACGTCCCATTAGCACAACATCATATTCCCATTCACTCTAAAAAAGATGTTTTAGTCCGACCGGACAAACATAAGAAACATGTTGAATTTTTAACTTCTGATTTTGAAGAAATAACCTATCGACTAAGCAGGACTAAAACCAAACAGAAGCTCATAAGCATGCTTTACAGAAAGGATTATGAAGTAGGTAAGGTTGCGTATTCATATAGAATCAATCCTCGCTATAAAGGGCAGAAATTGAGTCTTAATTATATCCATAACCACAAGCTGATACAGAAAATCCGAGAACATAACTCCGTAATTCCTTCAATAATTACGAGCGGGAAGTACAGGTTTTTAGGAAAGTATTTTGACAGCAGTTCTCTAAAAATAAATGTTGATGAAGCAGTCCTACTTAGTAATGCACGATTTAGCAGTCACAAGGATTATGGAAAGTATCTAAATGAAATGTTTCAAATTATAGATTTAAGCAATGGTGTTTATAGGTTCTATAATAAAGATGAAACAGATGCAAGACTACATACTAACATTTCAAGGTTACCTAAAGTTTATAGACAGTACTTAACATATAACAATAACCATTTAGTAGAAGTTGACTTATCTAATTCAATTATATACTTCTTAAGTATGTTAACTAGTAATAGAGTTAATAATTCTGTTCTTAATAAGTTTCCCTTCCTACTAATGTTTTACAAAACTCTTGAAACCCTTGATACAAGGGAAACAGACCTGCTTAAGGAGTTGTCTACTAATGGTAAATTTTACGACTACTTTATACCTAGTTTTGAGGACAGATACACGTCTGATGATTTAACAACTATGTTTGAACAAGAAAATGATGGCGATTACAACGGTCATTTTGACCAGAAGAGAAAGGTTGCAAAAAGGCAGATTCTGGCAATGATATTTGCTGCGTCAGATGCCTATAAGGTTGAGCAAGATATATTCTTCTTTGTATTCCCTGATTTACTGAACACAATTAATGCATTCAAAGATAAACACGACTATGAAAAACTATCACATACCTTATTGCAACTAGAATCGCACTATATGCTTGATGTAGTAGCCAGAGAGTTCAACCGTGTCAATGCCAAGAAAGCACCTATTTTTACCTTACACGACTGCTTAATAACTACTCAAGACTATAGCACCGAGTTGACCAACACAATGAGAAGAGTGTTCGAACAAGAGTTTCTAATTGCTCCGAAAATGGAGTCCAAGAACTGGAAATAAAGTAAGAGTTATATGAGTAATCTTTGTGGTTTAAATTGCTGCCTTCAATGTTATTAGTGGTTATGATTTAGAGCCGTAAAAAAAAAATCATAAAATTTTTTGGAGTAGGCGAGGGTTCAGGGTCTATATAGCTATACCCAATACAACTTTCAAAGGAAAAGTCGATTGTTTTAAAAGGGTGGGGTTGTAGATTTCTGAATTGTTGCTTCAGGTTTTGAACTTTTTTTTATTTAGTTAATGAAGGAGAGCGCTGTTAGGTTACCTCAATTGGTAATTTTTCGTTGCATACTTAAACATATGTTTAGGGACAGACTAGAAAATAGTATCGAGTAGTTTGAAGCCTTTAAAATTGGGTTTATTGAGTAATGGTACTAGATTGCCAACCCACTTGACAACGGGTTTTTTATATAACTCAATTAGATTTATCTATATGTATCTCCATTTAATATCAAGCAATATTTAACACAACGATACGCTACAGATTTTCCTCTCATTTGCGGCCTATTTTAAGACCACCTGAACCTGTGAAAAAGTCTTATCATTTAAGACCGAATTAAAACTGAGAGAAGTGTTCCCATTCTGTCAATAGGAAATTATTTCTATAACAAAAAGGAAAGCAATCTAAATTTGATTGTTGATAAAGTGGGCTTATATAAAAAGATTATATATAAAAACAGTATTGACCGATGTGAACAACTTTTATGCTTATAAGCAAAAAAATTATTATATAGTATATATATTTGTTGCATATATATAAAATTTATTATACACACGATATAGATACGTTATATAAATATTTTATTTATTTATCAGCAGTAAAAAATAAAAGAGGACTAAAGCACCCTATTTACATTATCATTTTTAAGTAATTCATCATCTCCTTAAAAATGTCAGCAGCTTGTCGAGAAGCTGCATAGTAAAAGGTGTAGTCCCCTTCCATAAGAATGCACCTATATGGTGCATTTTCTGTTTGTAAATATACAGCAAAATACATGGGTCATCGAGCCTAATAAAGCGTTTTAAGTACAAAGTTTTTAACAGGAAATGTTGAAATGTGGGTTCGCAAGTGATGTTCATTACCTTTATAGAACATTTTGACTTTCAAAATGTTAGCTATGCAGCCTGTTTCAAAAATATAAACCAAAAAGTATATAATAACATACTATTTGGTTTAATGCTATTTCAAATGTTTATAAAGAATTGTTAAAGACTTGAACAACAGCTATTAAAGATGTATTTGAGGTGTTGAAAGGTATGCTTGTATATATGTCTGAGTATCCCATTTAACACATTAAACCAATATTAAGCCATACTAGTCGCATATGTAACAAAGTATGCAATAAACGCAACATACGCTCTAAATTTGGTTCAAGGATGTTTTATATTGTCGATATCCCCTGCTTTTTTATTCTTGACCTCGTAGCTTTAATCCATGAAAGTACCAGAGGAGTATATAGAGCTATTACCGTAGAATTACGATACGGACAGAATAGAATTTGTGAGGTTAGGCAGCTTTGCCCAATTGCTTTCAGAAGGTGTATTGATAGGGTATATAATGTTAGGAGATAACCCAGTATTTAAACCCAAGGGAAAGTACAAGGGGTAAAAGTTCTAAGGATTATATTTTTGACTTTGTTGGGGGTGTTGCATCTTCTAGAACCCTTATCAACATATCGGCTTTTAACAGCTCTTCCCTTAAGCTATCTCGTTCCTTTTTATAGCCATTTTCAAGCTGTTCCAGCTTGTTTTGAATGGAATCAATCTTAGGGTTCAACTGCTCTTCTGTAACGTTGTTAGAATTGCTAGAAATTGACCAGACGAGAGCAACTAGCGCTACAATTACACCAAAACCAGAAATTCCTATAGGTATCCAATGGGTTTTTATTTTTTGCTTAGAAAGTTCATTATTCAATTGAAGGTTTTCGAATTGTAATTTCTGCAACTCCTTTTCCTCTGAATCTATTTTTTTTCTTTCTGATGCATCTTTGATATTATGAAAGGCTTCACCTAAGGAATAATTTAGAAATGAATTATTTACAACAAAATTTTCTGTAACATCGTTTGGCTTAACCAAAATAATGTCTTTCTTTTCTTCAATATCAATTAGGTACTTATCATGATTCACAATTTCATATATTAGTTTCTTAACTCCAACTGCCCCTATTTTGCCAAAGAATAATTTTTTCGAAATAGTCGTGTTGTCCGCTCCTTTTGGTTGAGTAATAAGAAACTTTAATATCTTATCTTTTGCCTTCGCTTTATTTATACCCATATTCAATAATATTTAGATTTCATCTGCCATATAAGTTTATAAAAGGAAATAAATATAGGGAATTTAACAGTCTGACTAGCTGTAGTTTTAAGGGTGTTCTTAACCCACGGCTTTAAAGGTTTAATAAAAATGTGGTTTATTATAATAAAGTAGGTATGGCTTAGTTTTATAAGTATGATATTACGGATAAACAAGATTTATGATAAATACATGTTCCATATATGGTACGGTATTGGACTGGTTTTATCATTTATGATATTTGTTTTTCCTTATTTTTTTGACCAAACATTAATTGAGGACAAGGGAATTATCGTTCTAATATTGTCCATTATATTATTTCCAATAGTCGCAATCCCAATAGGCTTTTCATGCTGGGCTACGATTTCAATTTATGGAATGATTTTTTATTTTTTCTTCTCTTTTGTTTTAGAAAGGAATTTTATTGGAATAATTTTTTGGGGGTTATTTTATGTTTTACCAATAATTTTGAGTTTTATTGCTGCCATTCTGTTAATTAGTAATTCAACAAGGATTTCTTGACCTTTTGTACAGTACCCAAACTGACATCACAAAGCTTTGCAGTGTTGCGCAAGGAGTGTCCACTGTTGAGGGTTTTAAGCACCTTAGGGTACTTGGCTATTATTTCTTCTTTGGACTCCTTAGAGCCTCTTACACGCCCTTTATACCTGCCTTCTGCCTTAGCAATCTCTATTCCCTCTCTTTGCCTCTCTAGCATGGTTTCTCTTTCCATCTCCGCTATGTTCGCTAACACTGATATGATTAGTTTAAAGGCTTGGTTAGGTTTGCCATCAATCAAAGATTCTATTCCGAGATTATCTACCTTGACAGTAGTTTGGGTTTGTTCTAGCAGGTTCAAAGTAGTCAGGATATCCAGTAGATTTCTGCCTAGTCTATCAATGGCATGAACAGTAATATAATCGATTTTAAGAGCTTCTACGGCATCTAATAATTCTTTGCCCCTTGGTCGTTCTAGGAACGGTATAGAACCACTACAAACGTCTATAAAGACTGCCTCATCTTTATGCTGCTTAATCAATTGTCTCTCTAGTTTCTGGTCGGGTGTGCTAACTCTAATATATCTTGCTTTCATAATACTTGGCTTTAGGTCGGCAAAGTACAAACAATAAATAGATGTACCAAATTTAGGATAGGTATATTTAGCACACTCTTAAGTAATGGAATTGGTGACTCTAGATAATAGCTGATGTATCATGGTTAGACCATAGTCTACATTTGGTACATTATCATATTCAATAAAAATAAAGAGTCAATTAAAAATGGCAGGAATAACATTTTTCTTGTGGTTATATCTTATGATTCTGAAATCAGAAGTAATTAATGGGCATTGCATTGTCATTGCCGCAGCCAAGATTTGTTTGTCGTGGTTATCGAAATTATGGTTCGGCTCTATATCCTTTATACTCATGAAATTCTCGAAAACCTCTCTATCAAAAGGCTGAATTTCCATATTTTCCCTTTCACGTATTCTGAAATAAATCTCAGACTTTATTCTTGCAACATCCTCCTCAGTTCTGAACCATTTCTTAAATATTTCGATAAAAACTGTAGAAGGAAATATCAAATTAATCTCATAAGAATAGAATGCCTTGTCTATAATCGAAAGTGATGCATCAGAAATCGAGACTGTCGAACCATCAAGGTGTCGATGAAAATAGGAAATCAATGCACAAGTATCAACGACATACAATTCTTTCATTTCTCAATTCTGTTTTGTGCAATTAATAATTCTTCTTCTAAGGTTAGACTACTATTGCATTCTGTCTCAAACAATGAATCAATAAATCTTATACTACCCTCTTGAATTTCAAAATGACAATAATTTTCAAGTGTATAGACGTAATTAAGTATAGAGGAGCAATCTATTCCCCTTTTTTCAAACTGTTCTATGATTATAGATAAAAAATGATTCAAGGACAATAATTTTCTGTCCCAAGAAACCGCATCCTGATAAAACTCTTCTAAATACTTTAAATCATCATCCAATGATTTATTATTAAGGCATCTCACAGATATCAGCTCCTTTAATTCAGTAATATTCAAGGTATGATGCAAAATTCAATTATTTATTATTCTTGGATTTCTTAAAAAGGTCTTCAGAGGATTCACTCGAAATATCCTCCTTACTATCTTTAGCCTCATCAATAACTTGTCCAAGTTGGGCATTTACAAATTCTTCATCTATAAGGGAAATTTTTTCCTCAACTGCCCTTTCAATTAACGTGTAGGCTTTTTCAATTATAGAGGAAGCATTCAACTCAGCTCTTTCACTAATAAGTCTAACAGCTTCCTTTGTAAAGGGGTGTAAATTATTGTCAATTTCTTCGGTTCTGTATTCTTCCAAATACT
Organism: Arenibacter flavimaris; assembly: GCF_030291335.1. Classification (NCBI taxonomy): domain Bacteria; kingdom Pseudomonadati; phylum Bacteroidota; class Flavobacteriia; order Flavobacteriales; family Flavobacteriaceae; genus Arenibacter; species Arenibacter flavimaris. The sequence continues at coordinate 7,062 of NZ_JASWIM010000031.1, read as the reverse complement.
TTTCCAACATAAGAATTGCATGTTCCACTGTAAGATTATCAAACCTTATTGTTTGTCTAGATTCATCGGTCATAGGGCTTCTTCTATTCATCCCTGAAACAGCCCAAGATTCCTCTATTAATCTAGGTACTCCCGCATGTAAAACTAAAATCAAGTTATAAAAACCGATTTTAGCATTTTCTAATATACCATCGAAAAAATTCGTGCGAATCTCAAGTGCAAATTCTTGTTTAAGCTTTTTACTTTGAAAATCAGGTATCCTTTCAAAATCGTCCACAATCAAATATGCCCCGTTAAACCCCGCCGATATGAAAAACAAAACAAGGTCATTAAACAAGAAATCGATTCTATCTTTTCCCTTTTTAAGTACTTCATTATAATACTTTTTAAAATCTGTTTGAGTAGTTATAAATGTTCCATAAAAGGCATTTCTGTCCTTATTTAACGGGAAATCATTTCTTATTCTACTTAAATCCTTGTCTTCATAGTAATGCTTGGTAATTGCTGCAATTTCAATTCCATTATCTTTATACCATTTAATGTCATTGAGTGATGCTATTAAATGAGATTCATCTTCGAAATTATCAGTTCTCACTAATGGATAGAGATGATTAATAGCTTCCAATCTTAAAGATGCCAAGCAATAATCAATTAGCCCTTTATCAATTATCGTTTCAAAAATTAAATCTGTAAAACTATAAAACGTCTTAGTTCTTCCACTTACTTCGGGTGTAATATGTAGCCCAAAACATTTATTTTGCTCATCTGAAATATCAAGACAATATTCCTTATTAATTTCTTCGATCAATTTAAGCGCAAAGGCCGATTTTCCGTTACCACGGCCAACGTAGGAATAATCTAAAATGTAGCCCAATCTTATATGATTTGGGTCACTTTGGGGGACTTTTATAAAATTATTTATTATTTTCTCACGTTCCTTTTCACGGATTCTACTTTCGTAAATACTGCCATTATATCTTATATCGCTATTGTTCTTATTAACGAATGGAGTATTTGGAAAAGGGTTTTCTTTTAGTTTAAGAAATTCATATTTACCCTGTAGATTTTTTTCGACATTGGATTTCGGCTTTCTTAGTAAATTTGACATATACTTACTTTTTGTAGTCTATTGCAATAATATTTTTCTGCTGCTTATTAATAATCACCGGTTCCCTCTTCAGGTACATAGCATTTGTTTCTTGAGGAAGTCTATCGGCTTCCAGTGATATTTGAATTTTGGTCTCTCCTTTTAAACTTTCATTGTAAGTTTCTTGAAGGAATTCATTAAATTTAAATGAGGGTAGTTTGAGTTTATAACATACCTTTTCCCTCAAGTCTGAAATTCTTATAAAATTAGACCTTTTACTATTTTTTAAATCATAATACGCATTATGCAAGGCCTCAATGAATTTATTCTTGTTGTTGCTCCATTTCGGCTCGTGGATAAATAAATATTCCCCATTACTATAGTCATAAGCTTTAACCAAATCGGAGTTTTTATTAACTTCTACTATTATCGATGTAGGATAAACCAGTCTACCATCAAAATTTGGATAAAATTCGGTAGTGTGTACTACGCCCAATTGCTTGCCACGCTCAACCCAAATATTAAAAGTAGTGAAACTAAAAGGATACTTATAAATACTTTTCAAAAAATAGTTTAACCAAAATTTTCTAAATCTGCTAATAATCGAATTGTATTGTTTCGAGTCGAATATATCATCACTGTTCTCCGAAGATAATATCTTATCATCTATCAACTTTGCTATCAATTCAGTTTCTGGTGCCTTTAAGCTTATTTTTAAATCTAAAAATTTATGAATGTCATTTTCGAGAGTTCTCCTAAGCTGATTAGAATATTCTATCAAATGACCATTTGTTTTCATTTCCTTTTTATCAAACCCTAACTTACGTGGTGAATATATGGGAAATATTAAGAGCCCATTCTTGTTTTGATTCTGTCTGTAACATAGTTTTACAAGATGATAAAAAGCTGAATATTGTTTCTCTAAAATCTTTAATAGATTATTGTAAAACATTCTTTTACCATTTTCTGCAAAAACTAAGAACCTTCTACCTTTTTTTGTTAACGTTATGAGGCCATTTTTATCTAGTATTAAACCGCACGCAACAGACTCGTTAATCACTTGCTGTAAAGTATATTTATATCTAGCAACCTGCTTGGCCGATAAATCCTCTCCTTCATCTATTACCAGCTTTTTGTATTTAGATTCTCCTAACCGTTCTTTTTCCTTTAAAGTTTTAAACCTTTGGAAAATTTTTTCAGGGTTATCTGAAACCAAACAACTTTGAAGAAGTATCAAAAAATAATCTAATAAATAGAATTTTTTTACTCCTTGTGGAGCTGATTCTGGTTCATTAAACATACCTGTTGTGGTAGACATCAATTAATAACTTTTTGGCAAAACAATATACAGCTTTTATTTATTTTAATTCCACGTACATTTCACTATTACCAACTTAGTTAATAACTGTAGCCAAGGTAGAACTATTACCTTTTCTAATAGTACTTTTCTCAACTACATTATAAACTTTAGCAACAATCTGCCAACAAAATTCAGCACATTATATATTCGACATACCGAATTACTCACCTGACATATTAGCAATATATATGAAGCCCACAATTGGTTCGGATTTTTATCTAAAAATATTTTTTGAACCGAATCAAAATTAGTTTTAATTATTTTTTCAATAAAATGACGAATAAAATACTGATAATCATTAATATAAATTCAAAATTAAATACTCCACATTATACAGAGTAACAGATGTTGCCCTAGTCGGTGGCGGAGCCTATCCCCAACCAGGGGAAATATCATTGAGCCATAACGGAGTCCTATTCTTGGATGAATTACCCGAATTTAAAAGAGGCGTACTGGAAGTGATGAGACAGCCTTTGGAAGATAGGGAAGTGACCATTTCCAGGGCACGCTTTACCGTAACCTATCCCAGTAGTTTTATGTTGGTGGCCAGTATGAATCCCAGTCCCGGAGGTTATTTTAATGATCCCGACGCTCCTGTGACCTCCTCACCAGCAGAGATGCAGCGCTATTTGAGCAAGATTTCCGGACCCCTGCTGGATCGAATCGATATCCACATTGAAGTAACACCGGTACCATTTGAAAAGTTGTCAGAGGAACGCAAAGGGGAAAGCAGTGTCGAAATCAGGAAGCGGGTTACGGCCGCCAGGGAAATACAGACCCAACGTTTTGCGGAACTGGAAAACGTTCATTACAATGCCCAGATGAACACCAAACAAATTCGGAAATATTGCAAAATGGACGATGCCTCCAAGGAACTGCTAAAAAATGCCATGGAGCGATTAAACCTTTCTGCACGGGCCTACGACAGGATTTTGAAGGTAGCAAGAACAATTTCCGATTTGGAAAATGCCACAGACATCAACGGAAACCACATTGCCGATGCTATACACCCTTATGAGTCATTATGATTAAAGTACTTGCCCGCAGCCAGTTAAGCTTCCTTAAATAAAATATTACGATCCTATGGATCTTCTTTCCTTGTATTGCTACTACTTTAAGATTGACGTATAATTAAAAATTAATATTATTTAGACAAATTACTTAGTAATTATTTGCATTGGGTTTTCGTATATTGCATATTGAATAACTAATTGATTTAAAAGAATGCTCGCAATATATGCTAGGAAGAGCGTGGAGAGGGAAGGCTCCAAGTCTACTAAAGAACAATCTCTCAGAGGTCAAGAACTCGCTAAAGCTCTTAAAATGCCTTTTGAGATTTATACTGATGAAGGTATATCAGGTACAGGGGATATAAACAAGAGGCCAGAATTTTCAAGAATGCTGGATGATATTGAAGATGGAAAAATTACTGTTGTTTATGCATACCATCAGGATCGAATCGAAAGGAATCCACAAACTAGATACTTCTTCAATGATTTGCTCAGGAAGAATGATGTCAAACTTTATACAGATCATGGTGAAATTGATCTTAATAATGACGAACAGGAGATGCTGGGAGACATGATTTCAGTTATGAGCAAATACTATGTCAGGACAACTAAAAGAAGAATCAAGAACTCGGTTAAAAGGAATATTGCAGAAGGTAAAATCCATGGAATACTTGCATATGGATATATGGCGGCCCAAAACAAGATGATGATGATTAATCCTGAAGAGGCTAAGGTTGTTGAACTAATTTTCAAACTGTCCATGGAAGGCAAGGGTTATATTGCCATAGCCAAAGAATTAGATTCAAGAGGTATTCCTACTAGATATGGCACACTTAAAAATGGTGGTATAAAGTCAAAAAGTACATACAAAGTGAAAAATATTCATACTGGTAACGTTGAAGTCAAAGAGAAGGGTTCGGCACCATGGGTACAAGCTACGATCAGAGGTATTCTTTATAATAGATTATACAAAGGAGAGAGATCCCATTTAGACACTATTCATCAAGTGCCTAACCTTGTTATAATTCAACCAGGGGTATGGGATAAAGTAAATAGACAACTCAAAGCTAATGAGAAGCCTCGGGGTAAGGATTCAGACCATAAGTACCTTCTCAATGGAGTGCTAATTTGTGGTAAATGTGGTAAAAGATTAACTGGAAGATATATGAACCGGGGGTATCATAATTACAGATGTGTGGATAAGAGGCAGAAGCAAGGGAATAGATGTTTCAATAGGGATGTTTTAGGTAAGCCATTAGAGAAGATCATATGGAATAGATTATTTATTGAGGGTAGATTACTTGATTCAGTTAAAGAATATTTGAATGAGAACAAGAGCAGTGAAAAGAAGGATATTCTGAATGAAAAATTAAAACACTTTACGGAAGAATTAAGGAAATTAGAAGGCAATAAGAATAATGTACTAGATCTTATATTTAAAGGTGTTTTAAAAGAGTCTCAGATTAAAAGCAGAATAAACCAAGCTGATGTTGATATTGAAGATTGCAAGGTTCAGATTTCACGCATCAAAGATTCTCTAAGGTATGAAAATGAAAAGATTATTAGAGAGGGTGAAGCTGAGAAGGATCTAATTGCTTTAAAAGAAAATATTCCATTTGATACAAAACAAGAAATTATAAGGAAGTATGTCAAGGACATTAATGTGAGGTACATGAATAAGTCTTATAGAGTTTTAGTCATTTATCATTTGAACCTGCTTCCGGAATTATATACTATCGATACGAAGTATAATTTAGCAATTGAAGGTTTTAGTGAAATAGTGATGCCTTTGTCCGAAAAGTATAAGAAGTTGCATGAATTGGACCCTGAATTAACTGGTGATTCCATTAAAAAGAGATTACTTATTGAACAGCTAAAGAATAGGATTGAATTGAATAGTGGAGTTGCTGATCAAACTTGGGGAGATTTAAGAGAATCTTTTCTTTAAATGAGTGAGTGATTGAAATAAATTTGGCAGGAAAAATAGAGTAGGGGGTTAGGTCTTTTGGGAAAGAAGAAGAAAGGATTTAGCTTTTAGGCTTACCTAAGATTCAAACCTACTCCTTTTTTATTCCATTCCAAAATACTTTACTAGTGATATATTTAGCCTAGCAATACCTTTGATAGTTTATTTCCCTAACGGAGCGTAGCGACGTTAGCCACAGTCATTGAAGCATCATAAAAAAATCTTTTACATGGATCAATCAAAACACTATATCAAGTATTTGATGTTGTAATAATATAGAATTTTCAAAATTAAAAATGAAAATCCCTGCAGCTTTCAGCGTGAAGGCTACCAAGGAGCAGTTTTTAGCACAATTTCATTCAAGCAGTGTGTCCTCATGGATGGCAAAGGATAGTAATTTACTGTGAACTCAGCAGCCTTAGTACTTGTGGCACGTCTATCCTAACTTGAACTTATATGTAAAGGGTTTCCTGAATTCAGAACTATCTCTTTAACCCCCTAGTATTCCATGCCCTTTACTTGCTTTCTACAATTAGCTGTGGAAGTTGAACTATTCTAACACTGAGATAGTATTATACCTGTAAATATAAGCATCATTTTCCCCAGAATCAAATGAAGGTATCATACAAAGTGTATGATTTATTAACGGACCACAAGTAAATACAGTAGATATGGAGTACTTTAATAACCCTATTCGTATTTTGGATCGGAAGAAGAAAGATTAAGGATTCTTAGCAGACTACTAAGTTACTTCTTGACAACTCCAAAGCCTTTTCTTTCCTATTCCATACAATTTGACAGGCTGAAATATATCATTGCTTACAGGGGCTTATTCGCTACAGCTTAACCCTTGTACTTTCCTTTGGGTTTGAATACTGGAGTGCCATCTAGCATTATATAACCAATCAAAACACCTTCAACAAGTAATTGTGCAAAGCTGCCCAACCTAACATACTCAATCTTGTCAAGGTCAAAATCTTCTGGCAATAATGCTATGTACTCCTGGGGTATTTTCATGCGGCAAAGGTAATCTATACAAGATTCTTTTGTATATTGTTATATGGATTTTAGTGATTGGGAATGGTGGGAAATTGTCTTAGGCATTATAGCCTTTATAGCACTTTGGGCCGTAGGTATTATGTTGAATAAATGGGCATACCGAAACAGGTGGAGGTAGTCTAACCCTTGTACATCCTTTTAGGCTAATACCCTAGCTTATCACCAATCATGATTTACACTACCAAAAGCATCAACAAGTAACTAGGCAAAGCTACTCAACTCTACAAAATCTATTCTATCTACATTCAACTACTCTAGCATAGAGCTAAATACTCTTCTGATACATTCACATGGCAAAGCCACTGGGGTCAGGATAGAAGAAGCAATGGGTAGCTATAAATAAAACCCCTGCAAAATTATTTGCAAGGGGTTTGGAAATATTTCATAGTGGTCAGTCAGTAGTTACCTCTTCCCCAAACATGGGCTAAAGCTTACTCTTGATGTAATCCTTCAAGAGTTGGCTATTTCGGAGTTATGACGCCACCATTTTCGGTCAAATTGCGCCACTTTGAAAGATCTTACAATTATAAAAAAAATTTAGGTTTATATACTCTTTAAAGTTCCTTTTCTTAATGATTCA
>NZ_JASWIM010000030.1:0-75939 GCF_030291335.1 Arenibacter flavimaris | reverse complement strand
TTTTATCGGTAGAAATCATAAGCAGATAATTGGTTAAATATTTGAATGTCAATAACTTAAATATACCAATTTTCTGCTTTTCCTGCAATATAAAACACCCATTTCTTAAGTCGAACTCACGTTATTTAGGTTATTTTAGGGTTTTAGTTTTGACCGTATGTGTCCTGCCGATAATTTCCAACGCTCAAAACAAGGTAACACAAAAGCCCAACGTCATCATTGTAATTACGGATGATCAGGGTATGGGCGATTTGGGCTGCTATGGAAACCCATATGTTAAAACGCCCAGCATTGATGAATTTTATAAAGAGTCCGTGCGGTTTACCAATTTTCACGTATCCACAACCTGTGCCCCTACCCGTGGGGCTATAATGACCGGTAGACATACCAATAGAATTAATGTATTCCATACTATAACCGGACGTTCCCTACTGTTTGAGGATGAAGTAATTTTGCCGCAGGTATTGGCCCAAAATGGATATACCAATGGAATGTTTGGAAAATGGCATTTAGGGGATAACTATCCGTATCGTCCTGAAGATCGGGGATTTCATGAAGTTGTTAGACACGGTGGTGGTGGAATTACTCAAGGCCCTGATTATTGGGGGAACGATTATTTTGACGATACCTATTGGCACAATGGGCAAACTCAAAAATATAAGGGTTACTGTACCGATGTCTTCTTTTCCGAAGCGATGGACTTTATAGAGGAAAACAAAAACGACCCATTTTTTTGTTATATCGCCACTAACGCGCCTCATGGACCATTGAATCTTCCAAAGGAATATTTGGATATGTATAAGGACGTTGATGGCCTTAAGGAGCAATTTCAACGCTTTTATGGGATGATAACCAATATAGATGACAATTTTAAGTTGCTGCAAAAGAAGTTGGACGAGCTGAAGATAGCGGACAATACCATCTTGATCTTTATGACAGATAATGGTACTGCTGGTGGGAATCAAGTTTTCGATGCCGGTTTAAGAGGTAGTAAGGGAAGTGAATATGAAGGTGGCCATAGAGTGCCCCTATTTATTCGCTGGCCCAATGGTCAACTTACCGGTGGTAAGGACATAGACAAATTGGCTGCTGCCTATGATTTGTTACCTACTTTTGTGGATCTATTGGGACTCGACTTTAATCCTGTGAAACCTTTGGATGGTATTAGTCTTAAGCCTTTATTATATGACAACGATGAAAATTGGCCCAATAGAACTCTGTATATAGATACCCAAAGACTTCAAAACTTGGTAAAATATAGAAAATATTCTGTTATGGATGACAATTGGAGGTTTGTCAACGGAACGGAACTTTATAACATGAACACGGATCGTAGTCAAACTAAAAATGTAATAGATCAACACCCCGAAGTAGTTGAAAAATTGGCCGAAGGTTATGAAAGATGGTGGCAGTCGTTTATGGATGAGGGAGTTAACGAAAGATATGCCTATATAAAAGTAGGATCACCGCAAGAAAATCCAAGTCGTATTTCCGCTCATGATATGTTGACTGGTAAGTTTAATGGCATGTGGCATCAATACGGGGCAGCAAATGCAGTCCAGGCCACCGGAAGATGGAAAGTAGAATTCGTGGAAGATGGGGAGTACAAAATTAGCCTTTGCAGATTTCCAAGGGAAAGCGGATTGGCAATTAACGCCACTTTCCCAGCACAGGAAAAAATAGTGGAGTTGGATAGGACGATGCCCGCCAGCATAAAATCGGATTTTGATCATGCATATTTGTATGTTGCAGACATAGAGAAATCTGCTAAATTGGAAAAAGGGCAGAAGGAAGTATACTTTACCGCCAAAGTTTCGGCAGGGAGATATGATATGGAAGCACAATTAATAGATAAGGATAATAGGGTGCACCCTGCCTATTATGTCTATATTGAGAAATTATAAATATAAATTTTTGAAGAAGTTGAATAGTATTTTAAATGTTTTTGGAGGCCTTTTAATTGCAGGTGCATTGACTAATTGTGCAGACGGCCCAAAAAAGACCGAAGCCATTCTATCGGAAAAAGAAAGCCCCAACATCATACTACTAATGGCCGATGATCAAGGATGGGGTGATATTGCGTATAACGGACACCCTCATCTAAAAACGCCCAATTTGGATGCCATGGCGGCCAATGGTGCAGTTTTTGAACGTTTCTATGCGGCGTCTGCCGTCTGTTCCCCTACACGTGGAAGCGTAATGACGGGAAGACACCCCCTTCGCTATGGAATTTGCCATGCCAATTGTGGTCATATAAAACCTGAGGAAATTACCATGGGAGAATTGGTCAAAGATTTGGGCTATACCACGGGCCATTTCGGCAAATGGCATTTGGGAACCCTGACACGTGATATAGTTGAGGCCAATAGGGGAGGAAGGGAAAAATTTGATGGGGACTATGCGCCACCTTGGGAACATGGTTTTGATGTGAGTTTTGTAACGGAATCCAAGGTGCCCACCTGGGACCCCATGATCACTCCTCCACGATCATCAGGCGATGTAAATGGGAATTTAAAGGAAGGGGAACCTTTTAATACCTCCTATTGGACCGGACCGGGTCAATTTGCCCAAGAAAATTTGGAAGGAGACGATTCTAGGGTAATCATGGATAGGGCTATCCCATTTATAGAAAATGCCGTAAAAAATGACAAACCATTTTTAAGTATAATTTGGTTTCATACGCCCCATTTGCCGGTTTTGGCTGGGGATGATGACCGAAAACCTTATGCGGACCTTTCCGAAGACCAGCAACATTATTATGGTGTAATATCCGCATTGGACAAGCAGGTAGGGCGATTACGCGATAAGTTGCGGGAATTGGGTATTGCCGAAAATACGGTTCTTTTCTATACCAGCGACAATGGCCCTGAGGGAAAATCGGTCAAAGGCAGGACCCAAGGTCTTACCAACGGACTCACAGGTAGAAAACGAAGCCTGCGTGAAGGTGGAATCCGGGTCCCCGGTATCATGGAATGGGAAGGGAATATACGGCCTGGAACAAGAGTGGACATCCCTTGCTTTACTTCTGATTACTTTCCTACAATTGCTAATATCTTGGGCGTGGACCTTGCGAAAAACAAAAGGCCTTATGATGGGGTGGATATTTTGCCCATTGTATACGGCGAAGTAAAGCGAAGGACAGAACCTTTGGCCTTTGATTTTCAAGACCAAGCAGCTCTGATAGACAACGAGTACAAGATTTATAGTGACGATAGCGGACAGCATTTTGCCCTTTATAATATCCGTACGGATATGGGCGAAAATAATAATCTGGCAAATGAGCAGCCCCAAAAGTTGAACGAAATGGTTGCTTACTGGAACCAATGGAAGGATTCTCAGGAGACGAGTGCTTCGGGCAAGGATTATTGATAATTTTGGCGACTGCTCTATTAAAGAATAATTGAGATTTAATTTTACATACCAAAAATAACCAATATGAGATTACTTTTTTGCCTACCCTTACTTAGTATTTTTCTACTTGGATCCTGTAAGCCATCCGGATCTGAAAAGGTCTCCGAGGCTGGAGAGAAGCCCAATATCGTTTTTCTGTTTGCCGATGACCAGACCTTTGAAAGTATCAGGGCCTTGGGTTTTAACGAAGTACATACTCCCAATTTGGATCGCTTGGTCAATAAGGGTACTTCCTTTACCCACGCATACAATATGGGCGGCTGGAACGGTGCCATTTGCGTGGCATCACGAGCCATGATCATTTCCGGTTCCTATATATGGAATGCTAGGGATAAGAGTGAGTTATGGCACAGGGGAGACTCCACGGCATTGAACGAGACTTGGAGCCGATTGCTTCAAAAACAGGGTTATAATACCTACATGACAGGGAAATGGCATGTTCAAGCCCCTGCTGGAACTATTTTTAACGATGCCAGACATATTCGTCCTGGCATGCCAAAAGATCATGCCAATAAATTGGGAGCATCAATAAAGAAGTGGAAAGAGGAATCTGGGAACATGAAGGACTGGAACGACTATATGCCGCTGGGCTATGGACGGCCAACAGGTCCGGATGATACCGAGTGGTCTCCCACGGATACTTTACAGGGTGGCTTTTGGGAAGGTGGTAAACATTGGAGCGAAGTGGTCCGTGATGATGCCCTGTCCTTTATAGAAACCGCCAAGCAAAAAGACGCCCCTTTCTTTATGTATCTAGCCTTTAACGCTACCCATGATCCAAGGCAAGCGCCCCAACGCTTTTTGGATATGTATCCCTTGGAAAACATCAAGGTACCTGAAAACTTTTTACCGGAATATCCATATAAGGATGCTATGGGCAATCAACCAGGTCTTAGGGATGAAGCCTTGGCCCCATTTCCAAGAACTGAATATGCGGTGAAGGTGCACCGGCAGGAATATTACGCGCTGTTGAGCCATATGGATGAGCAGATAGGTATTATTTTGGATTCTTTAGAGGCTTCTGGAAAAATGGATAATACCTATATCTTTTTCGGTGCCGACCATGGTCTGTCGGTAGGGCATCATGGCTTGATAGGGAAACAGAGTATGTTCGATCATAGTATACGTATTCCGATGATGGTAGTAGGTCCTGGCATTCCGAAGGGCAAAACTTTGGACCAGGATGTTTATCTGCAGGACATTATGGCAACTTCCCTGGAATTGGCAGGTGTTGAGAAGCCTGAATATGTTGAGTTCAATAGCTTTATGGATATCGTAAATGGGGAAAGAACCGAGAGTCATTATAATGGAATTTACGGTGCCTATATAGATGTACAGCGTATGATACGGAAAGACGGATTTAAACTTTTAATCTATCCGAAAATAGATAAGGTACTTTTGTTCGACATGGAGAATGATCCGAATGAAATGAAAGATCTGTCCGAAAGTCCAGAATATAAGGAGAAGGTAAAAACCCTTTTTGCCGACCTATTGGAGCTGCAAAAAACAATGGAAGATAAGTTGGATCTTAATGATCTCTATAACAAAATGTATAATTAAAGGGAGTAACCTCATGTTGATGCAAAGAATACTTTTTGCCATTGCCCTTGTGGGTTTATTTGGTTGTGGCGATGTAGCTAAAACCAAGTCGTCAGCGGAACAGCAACCACCTAACATATTGTTTGTTTTGGTCGATGATCTGGGGAAGGAATGGATCAGCAGTTACGGTGCGGAGGATATAGAGACTCCCAATATAGATGCGCTTGCCAAGTCTGGTATTAAGTTCAACAATGTGTATTCCATGCCCCAATGTACACCTACTAGGGTCACTTTACTTACTGGCCAATATCCATTTAGGCATGGTTGGGTCAACCATTGGGACGTTCCCTGCTGGGGTGGGGGTGCCCATTTTGATGAAACGGAGAACCCCACCTTGGTAAATGAAATAAGAAGGGCTGGTTACAAAACCTGTATAGCTGGTAAATGGCAGATTGATGATTTTCGGGTAGAACCGGAGGCGTTGGAGAAAGCAGGATTTGATGAATACTGTATGTGGACTGGCTACGAGGCAGGTGTTGAAGCCAGTGCCGAACGATATTGGGACCCTTATGTTTTTACCAAAGAGGGCAGCAAGTCTTATCCCGGAGCATTTGGTCCGGACATTTTTCGTGATTTTATCATAGACTTTCTGACGGAAAATAGGGAAGGTCCCATGTTTGTCTATTATCCCATGGTATTGACCCATACTCCCTTGGTGAATACCCCGGACGAATCTGCAAATGATAATTTGGGCAAGCACAAGGCTATGGTGCGCTATACCGATAAGATTGTTGGGCAATTGGTAGATGCTTTAAAACTAAATGGCTTGTTGGAAAACACTGTGGTTGTCTTTACTACGGATAATGGTACAGCTCAGTCCATAACTGGGACTTACAAAGGTGAACAGGTAAAGGGAGGTAAGTCCACTACCCTTGAGGCGGGAATTTGCGAACCATTTGTGGTTAGTTGGCCAGGGCATATTAAAGCGGGTCAGGAATCGAATGCCCTTGTCGATTTTACGGATGTTCTTCCAACCTTTATGGACCTGGCAGGGGTTGACTCAAAGGATAAGTGGACAGATATTAATGCCTCGCACATTATAGATGGTAAGTCTTTTGCGAAGGTTTTACTGGAGGGCGACGAGGCCTCGCAACGCAAATGGATATTAGGTATGGGAGGAGGAAACTTTGCTCGGCTAACCGAAAATGGTGTAGAAAATCAATTTAAATTCAGGGATAGGGTTCTACGGGACCAACAATTCAAATTATATATAGATTCCAACGGTAAACCGGAACAGTTCTTTGATTTGGTCAATGATCCCTTTGAGCGCCATAACCTAATGGACAGTCTTAATACTGCCGAAAGGAAAAATAGTTATAACAGTCTATTGGGCGTGGTTAATTCTTTTCCAAAGGAGGATAGTGATCCTAGGTACAAAAATAATTCACCGCAAGATTGGGATGTGGAAATTACTGCGGAGAGCGGTACATGGAAAATGTAATCTAATTCCTATTGTGGGATTTTAAGGTTGCTTAGTTCTAATAGTTTAAACTTTGCGAAGTTGCCGTAACCTTAAGGACATCAATAAAATAATGTTATTTAGGTTAGTTAAGATGCTTGATCGTATAAGTATATGTAACTGAGGCTAGGCTCGCCGATGGTGAAATAAAAAAAATCCAACCCATGTAACGGGTTGGATTTTTTTTATCTATTCTGGTCTTCAGAAAATATATTAAACCCTTGGTAGGTCGCCTTCTCCTTTTAAAGGTAAATAGGATGTTCCCATGAGATAGGTATCCACATGGTAAGCCGCCTGTCTACCTTCGGAAATGGCCCAAACTATTAAGGATTGTCCTCTTCTTTGGTCACCCGCTACAAATACTCCGGGAACATTGGTCTTATAATCCGTTTCACTGGCTTTGATGTTGGTACGTGCATCGGCCTCGAGTCCCAATTGTTCGGCAACAGTCATTTCGGAACCAGTAAAGCCCATGGCCAATAGTGCCAATTCGCATTTCCATTCCTTTTCAGTTCCGGGAACTTCCTTTAGTATAGGTCGCTGTCCTGGTTGTTTAATCCATTCCACCTGAGAGGTGATGAGACCTTTTAAGTTGCCATTTTTATCACCAATGAATTTTTTGGTGGAAATGCTAAAAAATCGTTCTACACCTTCTTTATGCGAAGAACTGGTTCGCAAACGCATAGGCCAAAATGGCCATGGTTGATCTTCCGGGCGTCCTACGGGAGGTTTCCCCAATATTTCAAAGTTGGATACCGAAGTGGCTCCGTGCCTGATAGAGGTCCCAATACAATCCGAACCCGTATCCCCTCCACCTATAACCACTACGTTTTTGCCAGTAGCTTTTATTTCTTCGCCCAGATCTTTAATGCCGTCTACGCGTTTATTGTTCTGTTTTAAGAAATCCATGGCCTGTACTACCCCTTTAAGGTCTGCTCCTTCTATAGGCAGTCCTCTTCTCACGGTAGCACCACCGGAAAGCACAATGGCATCAAACTGATCCTTTAATTCTGTGGCCAAAACATCAACGCCCACATGAACACCGGTCTTAATTATAATACCTTCTTCCTCTAAAATCTTAACCCTTCTGTCAATGATATTTTTTTCCATCTTAAAATCAGGAATACCATATCGTAAAAGACCTCCAACTTTTTCATCCCTTTCAAAAAGGGTAACCAAGTGTCCTGCTCTGTTCAACTGTTGGGCCGCAGCAAGTCCGGCGGGCCCAGATCCAATAACGGCAACTGTCTTTCCTGTTCTTTCCGCAGGGGGTTCAGCTACTACCCAACCTTTTTTGAAAGCTGTTTCAACAATGTTTTTTTCAATGTTTTCTATGGTTACCGGGTCTTCGTTAATGCCCAATACACAGGCTTCCTCGCAGGGCGCCGGACATAGCCTACCTGTAAATTCCGGAAAGTTGTTGGTAGAGTGCAATATTTCCGCAGCTTTTTCCCATTTTCCAAGGTAGACAGCGTCGTTGAAATCTGGTATTAGATTTCCTAACGGACACCCACTGTGACAAAAAGGAATACCACAGTCCATACATCTGGCCCCTTGGTCCTTAAGCTCCGTTTCTTTCATTGGGAGCGTAAATTCCTTGTAGTTTTTAACCCTATCCTCTACAGGAGCGTATTCTTCTACTTTTCTATCGAATTCCAAAAATCCTGTTATCTTTCCCATATTTCGATTATATCGTTTCTAATTTTTCTTTTTCTAAACGGATCAAAGCCTGCTTGTATTCTTCAGGGAACACCCTGATAAATTTTGGTAGGCAATCTTCCCAATTTTCCAGGATCCTTTGTGCAATTGGGCTAAGAGTGGCATTGTAGTGGTTTTCTATAAGGCCTTTCAATTCAGCTATATCATTATCGTCCTCGACCTTTAAAAGGTTTAAAGACTCCGTATTGCAATTTCTTGTAAAGGTGTTCTTTTCATCAAAGATATAGGCAATACCCCCACTCATTCCAGCTCCGAAGTTTCTTCCTACTTCACCAAGTATAACCGCTGTACCACCGGTCATATACTCGCAACCATGGTCGCCAATACCTTCAACGACAGCCTGTGCTCCTGAATTTCTAACGCAGAATCGTTCTCCCGCTTTTCCGTTTATATAAGCCTCGCCCGAAGTTGCACCGTAGAGCGTAACGTTTCCGGTTATTACGTTTTCCTCTGGTTTTAAAGTGGATTTATAAGGTACTTTTATAATTAACTTGGCTCCGGAAAGACCTTTTCCTAAATAATCGTTGGTGTTTCCATTGACGATCATGGTGAGGCCTTTGGTTGCAAAGGCGCCAAAACTTTGTCCTGCAGAACCGGTGA
Source organism: Arenibacter flavimaris (assembly GCF_030291335.1). NCBI lineage: Bacteria > Pseudomonadati > Bacteroidota > Flavobacteriia > Flavobacteriales > Flavobacteriaceae > Arenibacter > Arenibacter flavimaris. The sequence continues at coordinate 67,151 of NZ_JASWIM010000030.1, read as the reverse complement.
AATTAAGTCTCAATGTGTTTTCGGGCAGACCGTCTACTCCATAGATCTTTGAAATTTCATTGCTGGTAATGGCGCCAACGGCTCTATCGGTATTGTGGATTGGGAAATCCAAAGAGATTTTTTCTTTTCTGAACAAGGCTGGATGCGCTTTTTCCAAAATTTCAAACTCAATGGATTTTTCAATATCGTGTTGTTGCTTTTGGGTATTGTAAAACTTGGTTCCTTTTGGAACATCAACTTGATATAAAATTGGTGTAAGGTCTATACCTGCAGCCTTGTAGTGTTCCAAAGCTTTTTTGCGGTCCAGTTTTTGTACTTGCCCAACCATTTGCTCGATAGTTCTGAACCCTAACTGGGCCATTATTTCCCTAAGTTCCTGGGCCACGAAATACATATAGTTAACGACGTGTTCCGGTTTGCCTTCAAACTTCTTGCGCAGTTCAGGATTTTGCGTGGCAATACCTACAGGGCAGGTGTTTAAATGACATACACGCATCATGATACATCCTGAGGCGACCAAGGGAGCTGTGGCAAATCCAAACTCTTCTGCTCCCAACAAACAGGCTATGGCTACATCCCTTCCGGTTTTTAACTGGCCATCGCATTCCAGGACAATCCTGTTTCTTAGGTCGTTTAGTACCAGGGTCTGTTGTGCTTCGGCAATTCCCAATTCCCATGGAAGCCCGGCGTGCTTTAATGAGGTTAAGGGGGAAGCCCCTGTGCCACCATCATGGCCGGATATGAGAATAACATCGGCCTTTGCCTTGGAAACCCCTGCTGCTACCGTACCAACGCCCACTTCAGAAACCAATTTAACATTGATCCTAGCCTTGCGATTGGCCGATTTTAAATCGAAAATCAATTGGGATAAATCCTCTATTGAGTATATGTCATGATGGGGTGGAGGTGAAATCAACCCCACATATGGCGTGGAATTTCTGGTTTTGGCTATGGACGGATTTACTTTTGGTCCGGGTAATTGCCCTCCCTCACCAGGTTTGGCCCCTTGTGCCATTTTAATCTGAATTTCTTTTGCGCTGGTCAAATAATTGGAAGTAACCCCAAATCTACCAGAAGCAACTTGCTTTATGGCACTGTTTTTCCAATCCCCGGTTTGGTTCTTGTAAAAACGTTCGGCATCTTCCCCACCTTCACCGGAATTACTTTTTCCGCCTATCCTGTTCATGGCAATGGCCAAATTTTCATGGGCTTCCTTACTGATGGACCCATATGACATTGCGCCTGTTTTAAAGCGTTTTACTATTTCTGTCCATGGTTCCACTTCATCCAATGGAATAGGGTCATAGTTGGAGAATTCAAAAAGTCCGCGTATGGTCATCAAATCCTTGGATTGCTCGTTCACCATTTTGGCAAATTCCTTATAGGATTCCGGTTCGTTGTTTCTAACCGATTTTTGTAGTTTGGCAATACTTAAGGGATTGAAAAGGTGTTTTTCACCATCCCTTCTCCAGCGGTATTGTCCACCGATTTCCAAATCCAAATTTGCAGCTATATCTTTATCAATGTAAGCTCTGTGATGACGCTTTGCAATTTCTTTCTCTATTTCATAAAGCCCTATCCCTTGAATTCTAGTTGGGGTGTTGGGGAAGTATTTGTCTACGGTGGAAGTGTTTATTCCAATACATTCGAACAATTGCGATCCACGGTATGAATTAAGGGTGGAAATTCCGATTTTGTTCATAACCTTAAGGATACCCTTGCCAACAGCTTTGTTGTAGTTGTTAATGGCTTCTTCAAAAGTGTATTCGGTGATATCGTGCTCTTCAATTTGTTCTGCAATAATTTCGTTCACCAAATAAGGGTTGATGGCACTTGCGCCAAATCCAAAAAGCAGGGCAAAATGGTGTACTTCCCTAGGCTCTGCAGATTCAATAATTACACTTAGTTTGGAGCGTTTGCCCAACCTTTGAAGTCCGCTGTTCACAAATGAACAAGCCAACAAGGCTGGAATAGGGGCTTTTTCCTTACTAACGTTTCTATCTGAAAGAATAATTATATTGGCACCTTCATCAATAGCCTGTTCGGCCTGATTTAGAATGGATTCCAAAGCATCTTCAAGGCCGTTATGTCCCTTTTCAATATCATAAAGCATCGCAATGGAAACTACCTTATAGTCAGGACTTGCGTCATAGTTCTTTATTTTATCCAAATCTTCCTTGGATATTACTGGATTTTTAATTTTTAATTTTCGGCAATGTAGCTCTGAAAATTCAAAAATATTATGATCGCTTCCAAGGGTTAGACTAATATCTGTAATCAACTCCTCTCGAATACCGTCCAAAGGAGGGTTGGTAACCTGTGCGAACAGTTGCTTAAAGTAATTGTAAATCAATTGGGGACGATCGGATAAGATAGCGATTGGCGTGTCCGATCCCATTGATCCGAGCGGTTCTTTAGCCGTTTTTCCCATGGGGAGAATAATGGTGTTTATATCTTCCAGGGTATATCCAAATACAGCTTTTCTCTTTTGTACAGACGCTTCGTTTAAGAAAAGTGGGCAGTCGTTGTAAGGGATATCCTTAAGATGTACCAAGTTCTTGTTCAGCCATTTTTTGTACGGGTATCTTACTGCAATTTCTTCTTTTATTTCTTCGTCATTGATAATGCGCCCTTCTTCCATATTTACCAAGAACATTTTTCCTGGCTCCAATCTTCCGTGCAATTCAATGTTTTCGGGTTCAATCTCTACAACCCCTACCTCCGATGACATAATAACATAACCATCCTTGGTTACTGAATACCGAGACGGACGCAATCCATTTCTGTCCAATACGGCGCCAATGTAGTTTCCGTCGGTAAAAGGGATGGATGCAGGTCCGTCCCACGGTTCCATTAAACATGAGTGGTACTCATAGAACGCCTTTTTTGCTTCAGACATTTCATTGTTCTTTTCCCATGCTTCGGGTACCAAGATCATCATAACTTCAGGAAGTGACCTTCCTGTCATTAGCAGAAGTTCAACAACCATGTCCATGGTGGCAGAATCCGACTTTCCAGGTAGTATTACAGGGATGATATTTTTAATTTCTTCCCCAAACCAATCACTTTTCATTAATTCCTCCCGGGAACGCATTCTTGAGACATTGCCCCTAAGGGTGTTTATTTCCCCGTTATGGCACATATAGCGGAAAGGCTGGGCCAAATCCCAAGTAGGGAATGTATTGGTAGAAAAACGCTGGTGCACCAATGCCAACCTAGTGACTACCCGTGGGTCCATAAGGTCTTTATAGTATAAGCTAATATCTTCCGGCATCAAAAGCCCTTTGAAGATTATTATTTTGGTGGAAAGACTCGGAACATAAAAGAATTTGCTTTCCGATAATTTGGAAGCATTTACGGTATGTTCCGTAACCTTCCTGGCGATGAACAGTTTTAAATTAAAATGAAAGAAGTCTTGCTCATCATTTTCTCGTGCAACAAAAACCTGCTTAACGAAAGGTTCGGTCTCCGCGGCTATTCTTCCCGGAATGGATTTGTTCACAGGAACTTCCCTCCATCCCAATAATTTTAATCCTTGTTTTTTAATGTTGGATTCAAAAACGTCTATACAATAGTCCCGTTGGTTTTCCTTTTGAGGTAGAAAAACGTTGCCTACTGCATAACTACCTGGTTCAGGAAGCTCAAAGCTACATACGTCCTGAAAAAAATCATGTGGAATATCTATAAGGATTCCGGCACCATCTCCAGTTTTTCCATCCGAACTTACCGCTCCCCTGTGCTCCAGTCTTTCCAATATTTCCAAAGCCTTATGTATAATATCATTCGACTTTTTTCCTTTCAGACTACAAATAAATCCTGCGCCACAGTTGTCATGTTCAAATTCCGGAAGGTACAATCCTTGTTTTCTCAGCTTCATAAATTATCATATTTATTCAAAAATATCAAAATATTTACATTTAATGCAGTGCAATCTTAATTAGCACGAAAGAAATTCAACGTTTATAATTCAACGTTAAAAAAAATGCATATTCCGATATTTGAGCCCATTAAATTGGGATTTCCTCAATATTAAGGTTTATATATTGATTTTTTCCTTTTAACAGGGGGTTAACAATATAAAATTGGTTGATTTTGGTTAATCACCCTCAACTAGTTTGGGGGTTGTTGTTGATAAATTTAATATTTTAAGCATTACCCCATAAAAAAATATGGGGTAAAACTAATTTATCTATTTTATTTTTTTAAAATACTACGGGAAATGACAATTTTCTGAATTTCGGAGGTGCCTTCGTAGATCTGGGTTATCTTGGCGTCCCTCATCATCCTTTCCACGTGATAGTCCTTTACAAAACCATTTCCTCCATGTATTTGCACTGCTTCCACGGTTGTATCCATAGCCACCTGGGAAGCGTATAATTTGGCCATTGCACTTGATAGGTCATAGTCATGGCCATTGTCCTTGTCCCATGCGGCCTTGTAAACCAAATGTCGTGCCGCCTCTATTTGTACGTGCATATCGGCCAATTTAAAGGCTATGGCCTGATGGTTGCTTATTTCTGTGCCAAAGGCTTTTCTTTCTTTGGAATATTTTAGGGCCAACTCGTAGGCTCCTGCTGCAATGCCCAAGGCTTGGGATGCAATGCCGATTCGGCCGCCCGAAAGTGTTTTCATAGCGAATTTAAAACCAAATCCATCGTCGCCAATTCTGTTTTCTTTGGGCACCTTTACATCATTAAAGATTAATGAGTGGGTATCACTGCCCCTTATCCCCAATTTATTTTCCTTGGGGCCTATGACAAAACCGGGCATCCCCTTTTCTACAATTAGGGCGTTTATTCCCTTATGTCCCTTTGAAACATCGGTCTGTGCAATTACCAAATAGATGTCGGCTGAATTTCCGTTGGTTATCCAGTTTTTGGTGCCATTTAGGATATAGTGGTCCCCTCGGTCCACGGCCGTGGTTTTTTGCGATGTGGCATCGCTGCCCGCCTCGGGCTCGGAGAGACAGAATGCGCCAATACTTTGTCCGGTAGACAAACGGGTTAAATATTTTTCTTTTTGTTCCTCGGTGCCAAAGGCTTCCAGGCCCCAACATACCAAAGAATTGTTCACGGATACGATTACCGAGGCAGAGGCGTCCACTTTGGAGAGTTCTTCCATTACCAGGGCATATGAAATAGTGTCCAGGCCACTTCCTCCATACTTCGGGTCTACCATCATTCCCATGAACCCTAGTTCCCCCATTTTTTTTACTTGTTCTGCAGGGAACATCTGGGCGTCATCCCTTTCAATGACCCCGGGTAATAATTCGTTTTGGGCAAAATCCCTTGCTGCCTGCTGTATCATCAACTGTTCTTCCGAAAGTGTAAAATCCATTTGTTAGAAAAATATTATGAGAATAATACAAATATACGAGTATAGAATGGAATAATAATGGGCAATAAAAACATTAAAACCTAATGTATATTTTTATATTTGTTCGGTGGTATACTTTTCTATCTGTAAAAGGACTTAACAATTATGAGGCAACATTAGCTAGGCAGGAATAATACTCCAATGGAGATGGATTATCCCCTTAAGTGGCAAATGGTATCAATGAATTAATTGTAAGGTGTAATGAAAGAGTTATTAAAAATATATGAGAATAAACCCCCTGAAATTGTTTTTAACTGGAAAGATCCCGAGACGGAAGCGGAAGGGTGGACGGTAATAAATTCCCTTCGCGGTGGGGCTGCCGGTGGTGGCACCAGAATGAGGGAAGGATTGGATATGAACGAGGTCTTATCTTTGGCAAAAACAATGGAGGTGAAATTTACAGTTTCCGGACCCCCTATTGGAGGTGCAAAATCCGGAATTAATTTTGACCCCAACGATCCTAGAAAATCCGGGGTGCTCAAAAGGTGGTACCACGCGGTAGCGCCATTGTTGAAAAGTTATTACGGTACCGGGGGCGATTTAAATGTGGATGAAATCCATGAGGTTATCCCTATTACGGAAGACGCTGGTGTTTGGCACCCGCAAGAGGGTGTTTTTAACGGTCACTTTAAGCCGACCGAAGCGGACAAAATCAATAGGATAGGTCAATTGAGGTTGGGAGTTGTCAAGGTTTTGGAGAGAGAAGACTATTCACCTTCGGTGGCCAGAAAATTTACGGTAGCGGATATGATAACCGGTTTTGGGGTGGCGGAAGCGGTAAAACATTATTATGATATACACGGGGGGTCTGTTATAGGTAAAAGGGCCATTGTGCAGGGTTTTGGCAATGTAGGTTCCGCAGCGGCCTTTTATTTGGCCAAAATGGGAGCAAAAGTGGTGGGGATTATCGACCGGGCCGGAGGGGTGATCAATGAGAAGGGATACACCTTGGAGGAAATAAGAACATTCTTTCTTAACAAAAAAGGAAATGAGCTTTTTGCGGATAATATTATTCCGTTTTCAGAAATGAACGATAGGATATGGAATTTGCCCGCCGAGATTTTTGTGCCCTGTGCGGCATCACGCCTGGTGACGGAGGAGCAGATATCTAAAATGATACATGCAGGGTTACGGGTGATCAGCTGTGGGGCCAATGTGCCCTTTGCCGATAAAGAAATATTTTTTGGGCCTATAATGGAATTTACGGACGAACGCGTAAGTCTAATTCCCGACTTTATATCCAACTGTGGAATGGCCCGGGTCTTTGCGTATTTTATGGAAGGAAGGGTGGCAATGGATGATGAACTTATTTTTAATGATACTTCGAATACCATTAGGAACGCAATTTTAAATATATTTGATCAAAATAAATCAAAAGTTAATCTCAGTAAAACCGGATTTGAGATTGCTTTGAAACAATTAATTTAAATTTAACCAATAATAGCATGGAGACCATTATTATTATTTTATTCGTTGCCGGTTATTTGGCAATAACCTTGGAGCATAACCTGAAAATAGACAAATTAATCCCCGCCTTGGCTATGATGGCACTATTGTGGGCGGTAATTGCTTTGGCCCATATGCCGGTTTTTGAGGTGAATGCCGAGCTCCGGGAGTTGGAGGCAACCCATATAGATGAGATTTTGCTGCATCATCTCGGGAAAACGGCAGAAATATTGGTTTTCCTTCTAGGGGCAATGACCATTGTGGAAATAATAGATTACTTCGATGGCTTTGCAACCATCAAAGGTTTTATAAAAACAAGGAGTAAAAGGAAATTATTGTGGTTGTTCTCCATTTTGGCTTTTATACTTTCGGCCATTATCGATAACCTTACCGCTACCATTGTTTTGATTACCATTCTGCAGAAGGTAATCAACGATAGGGAGACCAGACTTTGGTTTGCCGGTATGATAATTATAGCCGCCAATGCTGGTGGAGCTTGGTCTCCAATTGGGGATGTTACCACTACTATGCTATGGATAGCCAATAAGGTATCTGCGGCCCAATTGATAGAACACGTCCTGTTGCCCTCTATAATATGTATGGTTGTGCCTACTTTTATTGCAAGTAGATACAAGGCGTTTTCCGGAAATATCGATGCCGATATGGATGATGAGGAGCCCAAAAAGTCCAGATACGGTGCTACTATGCTCTATTTGGGGTTAGGGGCTATTATATTTGTTCCCTTTTTCAAAACCATTACCCATTTGCCTCCTTACGTAGGTATGATGCTTTCTTTGGCCTTGGTTGCTACATTTGCCGAAGTATATAGTAGTTCCAAATTCAGTATTTCCAATATCGACGGTGAAAGTGAAGCAGAATCACATCACAGCCCTGTGCATAAATCCCTATCCAAAATTGAATTGCCAAGTATACTTTTCTTTTTGGGGATCTTAATGGCCGTAGCAGCTTTGGAATCTTTAGGGATGTTGTTCCATTTTGCGGGAACTTTGGATGAGGTAATGCCCATGTTGGGTACCGAGTCTGGAGGGGAATTGGTATCGGATTTGGTGGTTCTGTTCCTTGGAATCGGTTCTGCGGTAATTGATAATGTGCCTTTGGTAGCTGCCAGTATTGGAATGTTCTCAGTAGGAATGGATGATCCTGTTTGGCATTTTATTGCCTATTCCGCTGGAACTGGTGGTAGTATGTTGATTATTGGTTCTGCGGCAGGGGTAGTGGCCATGGGAATGGAAAAAATAGATTTCTTCTGGTATTTGAAGAAAATTGCATGGTTGGCTTTCCTAGGATTTGCTGCAGGTGCCATTGGATTTATATTAATTAGAAATTTAGTGTTGAACGCATAATTTAATCGATAAAAGACCGTTATTAAGGCAACTTAAATAAAGAAAATATATGTTATTGATACAAGACCTGGCTCAAGAGGCAGGATTAGAGGGAGTTGTGTCCGAGGAAAAGACACTTTCAGTAATAGATTTAATAGTAAATGGCGGTACAGGAAGTATCTTGATCATAAGTGTCTTGTTTGTAATGCTTTTTGTGGCACTATATATTTATTTTGAACGGATTTTTGCGATTAAGGCAGCTTCACAAATAGATAGTAATTTTATGAACCAGATACGGGACCATGTTACCAATGGTAAATTGGATGCGGCCAAAATATTGTGCGCGCAGACAGATTCACCAGTAGCTAGGTTAACGGAAAAAGGAATATCTAGAATAGGGAAGCCCTTGGACGATATTAATACGGCAATAGAAAATGCAGGTACCCTTGAGGTGTATAAGTTGGAAAAAAATGTGAGTGTATTGGCCACCGTTGCCGGAGCCGCTCCCATGATCGGGTTTTTAGGAACTGTAATTGGCATGATTTTGGCATTCCATCAAATGGCAACCAGTGGTGGACAGGCTGAAATGGGTTCTTTGGCCTCTGGTATATATACGGCAATGACCACTACAGTAGCCGGACTTATCGTAGGTATTATTGCCTATATAGGGTATAACCATTTGGTAAACAGGACGGATAAGGTAGTGCATAAAATGGAAGCCAATGCGGTGGAATTTTTAGATTTATTGAACGAACCTCTTTAGAACATAACAAATGAAACTAAAAGGTAGAAATAAAGTTAGTCCAGATTTTAGCATGTCCTCTATGACGGACATAGTGTTCCTATTGCTTATCTTCTTTATGCTAACTGCAAATTCGCCCAATGCATTGGATTTGTTGTTGCCAAAGGCCAAGGGCAAGTCTACAAATACCCAAAACGTATCGGTGAGCATTAATAAGAATCTGGAATATTTTGTGAACAACGAGAAGATTAACGGACAATATATAGAAATTGAATTAAAAAAGGCACTAAAAGGGCAGGAGAAACCTACTATTATTCTAAGGGCAGAAGAGAGCGTTGCCATCAAAGAGGCGGTGAACGTAATGGATATTGCCAATAGGAATAATTACAAGGTTATTTTGGCAGTGCGACCAAATTAATGTCATTACTTAACACGAGACACGAGAAAAAATCATTTACACTTACCACAATTCTGTTGAGTGTACTATTGCTGTTGCTTTTTTATATTGGGCTTACTTATATGGACCCTCCAATAGAAAATGGTATTTCGGTAAACTTTGGTACAACCGATTTTGGTAGCGGAAGGGTACAGCCCAAAGAAAAGATAAAATCGGAACCTCTTAACACTCCCATAAAAGAGCCGAAGGTTCAGGAGGAAAAGGTGGAAGAAGTGGTGGAAGAGGTGCCCGAGGAAAAAGTGGCCAAGGAGAAACCTGCCGAAAAATTACTTACCCAGGAAAGTGAGGAATCCATAAAAATAAAACAACAGCAAGAGGCAAAGCGCAAAGCTGACGAGGCGGCAAAAAAGGCTCAAGCCGAAGCGGAACGCATCGCTCGTGAAAAGAAGGAGGCCGAAGAAAAGGTCAGGAAGGAGCAACAAGCAAAAAAGAACAAGTTGGATGAGCTTATCGGAGGAATAAATAAATCCGAAGGAACCACTTCTGGTGGTGAAGGCGATGATAATAAGACTGGGGATAAAGGCCAGCCGGACGGGGATCCCTATGCAACAAGTTATTATGGAAGCCCAGGATCTGGTAGTGGCACGGGAGGCTATGGACTCAACGGGAGATCTTTGGTGAACAAGGGCAAGGTACAACAGGAATGCAACGAGGAAGGAAGGGTTGTAGTGAAAATTGTTGTGGACCGAAATGGTAAAGTGGTTAGCGCTACCCCAGGGGTAAGGGGGACTACCAATACCCATCCCTGCTTATTGGAACCCGCAAAGAAAACAGCCTTTATGCATCGATGGAATTTGGATTCCAATGCCCCTAGTCAACAAGTTGGTTTTGTGGTAGTGAATTTTAAATTGGGAGAATAAATTCTTCCCACCTTGCCCTAAAACAATTTTCCCAAAGTAATTTTGCAATTTCATTTACTTATTAATTAGATTAATAGAAGGTATTGCAACGGCACCATGTTCTAACTACAACAGACGACTATAAATGACCTACCAGGAAACTTTGGAATGGATGTTCGCCCAACTGCCCATGTACCAACAAAAGGGAATTTCTGCATTTAAGGGCAAGTTGGATAATATACAGGCCCTCTCCAATTATTTAGGCCATCCCGAACGAAAATTTAAAAGTATACATGTGGCAGGTACCAATGGCAAAGGTTCCTGTAGTCATATGTTGGCCTCTATTTTGCAAGAGGCCGGTTATAGGGTGGGATTGTATACTTCTCCACATCTGAAAGATTTTAGGGAGCGGATCAGGATTAATGGAAAACCTGTCAGCAAAAAATATGTAGTCGATTTTATAAAGAAAAACAAACTTTTTTTTGAGGCACATGACCTATCGTTTTTTGAAATGACAGTAGGGATGGCCTTTCAGTATTTTGAAAAGGAAAAAATTGATATCGCCATTGTGGAGGTCGGATTGGGAGGTCGTTTGGATTCTACCAATATAATTACTCCCGAAGTGTCATTGATTACCAATATAGGATACGATCATGTGGAGATGTTGGGCGATACCATTGCTAAAATTGCTTTTGAGAAAGCGGGAATCGTTAAGCCTGGGGTACCTGTGGTAATAAGTGAGTTTCAGGAAGAGACGGCAACGGTTTTTAACAATATAGCCAACGAAAGAGGCGCTAAGATAATCTTTGCAGGGGAGAAAATACCTGCAATCTATAAAACCTCTTTGTTGGGGAGTTACCAGTCCAAAAACGTTAAGGGTGTTGTAGCTACCATTAAGGAATTAAAAGGTTTTGACCTTAAGGAGAAGCATATAGTGGATGGCCTGTTGAATGTTTCCGCCAACACGGGATTACTGGGTAGATGGCAATATATTGGCGAAAACCCAACAGTTGTTTGTGATACGGCCCACAATACAGAGGGTCTGTCCATTGTCCTGGATCAAATAAAGGAACAGGGATATAAAGATCTTCATATGATCATCGGATTTGTAAAAGACAAGAATTTAGAGCAGATTTTGCCACTTTTTCCAAAGAACGCACATTATTATTTTTGTAGACCTAATATACCAAGAGGTTTGGATGAACTTGTCTTGAAAGCCAAGGCCTTGGAATTTGGTTTGAAGGGTGATGCTTATTCTTCTGTAAATGAATCGGTTAATGCGGCTTTGAGGTTAGCGGATAAAACCGATTTTGTGTTTGTTGGGGGCAGTACTTTTGTCGTTGCAGAAATCGTATAAATTTTTCTATTTTTTCCTTTGGGGAAATTAAAAACTATTCTATATTTGCACCCGCCTACCGTTAGGCTGGCTAGCTTCCAAAGAAATAAGGAAGCGATTTTAAATACTGATTAATTAGGGCTCTTAGCTCAGCTGGTTCAGAGCACCTGCCTTACAAGCAGGGGGTCACTGGTTCGAACCCAGTAGGGCCCACAGTAACAAAGACAGGGCCTCCAAGAGATTGGAGGCCCTTTTTTATTTTGAAGTATTTAAAAAATGCACACTTTGTGCTCACTTTTTATTTTTAACATAAATTTAACTAAACTTCATGAGTTAGCTACAATTGCATGTCAATTTGTATTATTTGAGTGAATTTTAAATCACGACTATTATAGGTGCTGGCCTTTTGAACTAGGTCTAATTCCAATTTCGAAAAGATTGCACCTTAATTAAGTTTTTTGAGGTATTTAAAAAAGGTCTTTTTTTAGTAATGGAGGAATTAGGGATATGATTCTAGGCTATCTTTACAAGATTTGGATGGGGGAGTTCTGAAAAAAATAATAAACAAATTAACTTCGTTTTTTTCAAGCCATTTTCGAATAGATTTTTTGGCTCGGCTTATATGATGTTCCACCGCTTTTTTTGAAATTCCTAATTTAGCTGCAATTTCTTTATTCGCATATCCCATTTTTTTACTTAGCAAAAAAACTTCCTTGTTTTTACTTGGTAATTCTGAAATTGCCATTTCTAAAAACTTAATTCTTTCCTGTAATAATCCTTCAACTTCGTCAAAATCTTCTATTAAACTCAGCAAAGCTGTATTTTTTAATTCGATAATGGCTATTTCCTCTCTTTTGGTTCTTTGATATTCTTTGAGAAATGTGTTATACGCTGTACGATACAAATAACTTTTTAATGTTGAATGGATGTGCAGTGATTCCCTTTTTACCCAAATCTTTATAAACGTTTGCTGCACAATATCCTTAGCCATGTCATGATCTTTTATCAAATTGTAACAGTAGATTACTAGATCATTATAATAAAGATTATATAATTGTCTATAAGCTATTTCTTTACCATCTTTTAAATTGTCGAGTAATGTGAAATCATTTTTACCCAAGGCTGTTTTGGTTGTTTTAGTTTGTAACTTATCTTGTTGTTCAAAGATTTTGGCAAATCTTTATTACTAATACTACGTTAACTAATCCTTCTAATGTCTGCGCCATAGTTTTAGTCACCGCCCATTATAAATTGTACTTAATAAAAAAATTGAGGTATATTCAGAAATCATTGTGCAAGATTGAATATAGGTAAACCAGCTTCATCATTATAGATAGAAGGAATTAGGATACCACATCTATAATCTTGTAGCTAAAATATGTTCACCTTCTTCAAGATTCAAAGAAACATTACAAATTGATCAAAATAGTATTATAATACGTCAATATAATGCTATATCACCAATTTGAAATACCCGATTCTAATGTCAAGTGTGTTTTGGTTTTTACAATTATCTGATTAAACATTTTGAATGTACCGGAGTGGCATGTCTCAGTTGGTAGCCATTCTGGTAAATAATATCTAGCACTTATTCAGGCTTATTCATTGTTTCAGAAGTATTGAGTCTGATTAGGTTTTATGTACGTCAGTTTTGAGTTAATCGAAAAAAAAAGCAGATTTAATGTGGGGTTTCGTAAAATAATAAGGTCTTATATATGTAAATGAAAATTAATGGGTATGAAAAATGACAATTTGCAAGCTTTGATTCAAAATTATCTAGATGGTAAAATTGATGAAACCCAAATGTTCGAGGCCATAAAGGGCCTCCCCTTAGAATATGTTAAAGATCAGTTTGCTGAGGCAATGGAGGTGGATTTTTTGTTATCAAAGAAGTACATGAATTCAGATTCCCAAAAGGCATTTGAAACTTTTTTATCTACTATTAAGCCCATTGGAAAAATTGCGGTTAAACCAAAAAAATCAATTCCAAGTACCTTTTTCAATTATGCAGCCTTGATAATTGGTTTGCTGGGCATAGGTCTTGTTCTATTCTTAATACTTAAATCTGATGAACACGACTCATTAATACATACTAATGAGAATACTGTCAATTTGCATTTAACCGATGGGTTGGTTGAAAAACTTGATGAGCCGAAAACTAAAGAGATTTTAAACACCGAAGGTAAGGTCATTGCCATACAAACTAATGGTAAAATCATATATAAAGGAATTGACGGAATCACTTCCACACAATACAATGAATTAGAGGTTCCTTATGGAAAAAGGTTTGAACTTGAGTTGTCCGATGGAACTACTGTATATCTAAATTCTGGATCAAGCATAAAGTTTCCGGTAAATTTCATTGAGAATCAAATCAGAAAAGTGTATTTGACCGGTGAAGCTTTTTTCAAAGTTGTCAAGGATGTGAAAAGCCCATTTATTGTTAACGCAGGAGGGGTTGTGAATGTGCGAGTATTGGGTACAGAATTTAACGTGTCCGCCTATTCCGATGATTTAAATATAAGTACAGTTTTAGTGTCCGGTGGTGTACAGTTATGTGATTCCTTAGGATCTGATACAAAAAATACTAAAATGGAACTGCTCCCTGGTAACAGAGGAATGTGGAGTAAGGAGTATAAAGAATTTAAAATAGATAAAGTCGATACCAGTATTCACACATCCTGGGTGAAAAATAAGCTGATCTTCCGAGATTCACCGTTCAGTGAAATACGCAAGAAATTAGAACGCCACTATAATGTTTCGATTGTCAATACCAATGCTGCCCTGGATGACAATACCTTCAACGCTAATTTTTCGCATGAAAGTATAGAAGAAATTCTAGAAATACTAGACCGTACATATGGGATAGACTATGAAATTTTGGGAAAACAAATAATAATCAAATAATAAACTTAAACATTGCCTATGGATAAAAACTGAGCTAAGTAAAGCGTACCAGCACCATAAAAAAATCGGAAAATGCTCGCAACATTTCCCGATTGAAGTTATGGTTATTGTAATAACCAATTTTAAAACACTACAAAAGTATGAAAAAACCAATTAGCATAGGAAGTAATTCTATGTACCTTCTAAAATGGGATCTTAAAATGAAATTGTCCATTTTTTTATTTTTATTATCCATTTTTCAGATTCATGCTACTAGTTATTCTCAAAAAACACGTATTACCGTGAATATGAGTAATGTAAACTTAGGAGAAGTTCTGGATCGGATTGAAACAAATAGCGAATTCAAATTTTTTGTCGATACTCGAAAAATTAATATAAATCGGAAAGTTAGTATAAATGTGCGCAAAGAAAAAATCTCTAATATCTTGAAAGATCTTTTTCGTGGTACTGATGTTATATATGAAGTATACAATAAGCAAATTCTTTTAAAGAAAGATAAAGGAGAACAGGTTTCTCTGCCGAAGTCAGATTCTATTGGTGGAAACTTTAAGAGCGTACAGCTCTCTATAAGTGGGATAATAACAGATTCCAAGGGGATTCCTTTACCAGGTGCAAATGTTATCGAAAAAGGTACTACTAATGGTGTTACAGCTGATTTTGAAGGCCAATTTTCCATTACTGTTGAGGATAATGATGCTATTCTAATTGTTTCCTATATAGGATATGGAACTAAAGAGGTGAAGCCCGAAGGACAAACAGAAATTTCGGTGACCTTGGAAGAAAGTACAGCCAGCCTTGAAGAAGTAGTTGTTGTTGGGTATGGAACCCAAAAGAAGACGAGTTTGACTGGAGCTGTATCGAGTATCAAAAATGAGGAAATTGTCACAACAAACAATGAAAATGTTCAGAACTTGCTTACAGGTAAAATACCTGGAGTACGGGTGTCTCAAAGATCTGCGGAACCTGGGTCTTTTAATAATAATCTAGATATTCGAGGGATGGGAGCACCCCTGGTCATTATTGATGGTATCCCACGTACTAATAGTGAATTCCAACGATTGAACGCTGAAGATATTGATAATATTTCTGTTTTAAAGGATGCCTCCGCTGCAATATATGGAGTTCGAGCAGCCAATGGTGTTGTTCTGGTGACCACAAAAAAAGGTAAAGTCAATAATTTGGAACTTGACTACAATGGAAACTTTACTTGGCAAATTCCCTCGGGTTTACCAGAAACAGTGGATGCAATTGAGTATATGACATTACGAAACGAACAGGCAATGCACAATATCAATGGTGGTGCTCCGATTTTCAATGAAGAACAATTTGAGGCGTATAGAAACGGTGAAAAACAAAGTACGAACTGGTATCCTTTGGTTTTTGATGACTATGCACCTCAAACAATGCATAATATCAGTGCGACTGGGGGAAACGATAAAACTACCTTTTATTTAGGTCTGGGTTACCAGTATCAAGAAGGATTTTTTAAATCTAGTGACCTGACATATAACAAATATAACATTCGGTCAAATATCTCCACAAAAATAACGGATCGTTTAACATTGGACTTGAATGTGAATCTGATAATGGATGAACAGGATAGACCTTATCAAGACTCGTGGTGGACCATCCGTAGTTTTTGGAGGCAAGGACCTCAAATTCCAGCGTATGCAAACAATGACCCGAGTAAACCATTCCATGGCTTGATTGAAGGTGATAATCCCATTTCTTTTATGGATAGGGATATTGTTGGTTACAGGGAATACAACAAGAAGTGGATTCAAACATCTAGCTCTTTAAAATATGATTTTCCTTTTTTAGATGGGTTATATGCTAAAGGTGTTTTTAGTTACGACTATAACGTTCAATCATCCAATATTTTTCAAAGGGAGTACAAGCAATACAGATATGATGACGCTTCGGATACGTTTTCCACTTTTACTAGACAGTCACCAAATAGGATAAGTAGGGATGTTTATTTCAAAGATCAAATTTTAACCCAGTTTTCATTAAATTATGATGAGACACAAGGGCCACATAAATTCTCGGCTCTTATGCTTGCCGAGGCCCAGAAAAGGAAAGGAGATAACTTTATAGCACAAAGAGATTTAGTCCTTCAACTGCCTTACTTGTTTGCAGGAAACTCCGAAGGTCAATTAGCTACGATGGATTCAGGACCTGGATCACTTTACGAAAACTCAAATTTAGCTTTGGTTGGGAGATTTAATTATTCCTTTACTGATAAATATTTAGTTGAATTATTATATAGATATGATGGCTCATCGAAATTTGGCAAGCAATATCAATGGGGTTTCTTTCCGGCAGCTTCATTAGGATGGCGCATTTCTGAAGAGAATTTCATGAAAGATTCATCAACTTTATCGTTCATTGATCAATTAAAGCTTCGTGCATCTTATGGTAAAACGGGAGATGATTCAGCATCGAATTATCAGTTTATTTCTGGGTATAATTACCCATCTCGTTCAGATCGTAGGAATTTTACAGGTGGTTATGTATTCGATGGTAGTTTTAATGCTAGTGCTGATAACAAAGGAATCCCTAACCCTTTCATAACATGGTATACATCCAAAACCTTAGATATAGGGGTGGATTTTAATGCTTGGGATGGCCTGTTTGGATTTACAGCGGATTATTTTAGTAGACAGAGGGAGGGCCTTCTCGATAGGAAAAGTGGTGGAATCCCAACAGTGGTTGGGGCAAATTTACCTGAAGAAAATCTGAATAGCGATCGGACCTATGGTTTTGATATAGAATTAACACATCGAAATCAAATTGGTGATTTTAATTACGGTGTTAGGGGATTGTTTTCATTAACGAGAGTAAAAAGACTTTATGTAGAGCGCGGGCCAATAGGTAGTTCTTGGAGCAATTGGAAATTTAATCAGAACAATAGATTACAAGGAGTCCACCAAGGGTTACAGGGAGACGGTCAATTTAGGTCGTGGGAAGAAATTTGGTCCAGTCCTGTTTATATAGGTCGTGGCACAATTATAGGAGATTATAAATACGAAGATTGGAATGGTGATGGAGAAATTAATGGCAATGATGTCCATCCTATACGCTATAATCAGAATCCATGGCTGAATTATAGTTTGGTTCTTGATGCCTCATTCAAAAATTTTGATCTGAATTTATTATTGCAAGGTTCGGCAATGAGTTCATTGGTGTATGGGGAGCAGCTCCGAATTCCAATGTGGGGAAGTGGAGAATCAGGAGCCATGGAACAGTTCATGGATCGATGGCACCCAATAGATCCAACTGCAGACCCTTACGATCCGAATACAATATGGGAAGAAGGACGATTTGCCTACACAGGAACTCTCCCAGATGAAAATTCGACCTTCAATACTGAAAACAGTGCTTATTTTAGATTGAAAAGTATTGAGTTAGGTTATACCCTTCCAACAAATTGGATAAATAAGTTTGGTATTCGAAAGTTGCGAATTTATGCAAATGCCTATAATTTATTTACAATCACAAAAGTAAATTATGTAGACCCAGAGCATCCTGCTGACCTATATGGCTATTTATACCCTTTAAACAAAACGGTGTCTGCCGGACTCAATGTTAAATTTTAATAAAATTGTGTAGTCATGAAATTCAAATATATTTTAGTAATAATTATAGCCCTTATAGGTGCAACAACATCTTGTACGGATTATTTGGAAATACCACCCAAAAATGTAGTTCAAGATAAGGATTTGTTCACTGATGCCGATGGTGTAACCGTTTACCTTTCACGAATGTATAGTCTAATGCCTTTTGAGGATTTCAAATACTCCCCTGCGCGACAATTTTTTGATGATTGGCTGGTTACACCCGGTGCAAACTCAGGAGAATCATTAGGTCGTGATGCTGGGACGGCAATGACGTCAGAGGGATGGGCGAGAAACGGGCCATATTGGGGACGGGCTTTTGATTTACTTCGAGATGCCAACCGATTATTAGAAAACATTCCTGAATTTAAGTCCAATTTTAGCGATGAGGAGTATGACCATTTCATTGGTGAAGGTTATTTTGCGAGAGCCATGGTGTTCTATGCTTTGGCCAAGCGTTATGGCGGTGTGCCTTTAGTTACTGGTGTATTAAATTATCCTGAAACACCAGCCGACCAACTCGAAATTCCTCGGTCCACAGAAGAGGAGACTTGGGATCAGGTATTGGCAGATTTTGATCTTGCAATAAGCTACCTGTCGGAATCTAGTCCTAAACGTGGTTATGCTAATAAATATGTTGCTCTGGCATTTAAATCTGAAGCAATGTTATATGCAGGCAGTGTAGCCAAGTATAACAGGATTACAGGATTTGGAGATAAAACAGGTATTAGGGTTATTGGATTCGATTCTGAAACGGCGAGCACTACTTCCGTCAAATATTTTAAAGAATCATACAGTGCCGCAAGTTCAGTTATACATTCTGGTAAATATTCCTTGTATCTGAAAAAGTGGGCTCCTGATGACAGGGAAGCCCAGTTTCAAAATTTGGTCGATATGTTCTTTGATTTGGAGAGTCCCGAGAATATTTATATTAAAGAGTATCAATATCCAGATTTGGCACATGGATATGACGCGTATAATATTCCACGCCAATTGATGGGTGGAAATGGTTATTCAGCGGGTAATTGTCCCACACTCGATTTTGTTGAATTATTTGATGGATTCGAAAAAAATCCAGATGGGACTATTAAAGTATGGGATTCTAATGGTCACTACCTCATGTTCGATAATGTAACAGATCTTTTTGCTAATGCTGAACCTAGACTAAAGGCCAATGTAATTTTGCCTGGAGAGGTTTTCAAGGGAGAAGCAATTGAGATCAGAAGGGGCATTTTTACAGGTGATCCTAGTACTATCAAGCCGTTGAGAGCTATCGGCGGTTCAACAGATTACTCAATTTCTGGACCTTCGAACTACAATCAGGTAGATGCGTATACTGGTAATGGAGATTTTGTGGATGGAAAAGAACTGTTCTTATCTCAGAATGGCACCCAA
The DNA here is from genome assembly GCF_030291335.1 of Arenibacter flavimaris. Lineage (NCBI taxonomy): Bacteria > Pseudomonadati > Bacteroidota > Flavobacteriia > Flavobacteriales > Flavobacteriaceae > Arenibacter > Arenibacter flavimaris. The sequence continues at coordinate 47,693 of NZ_JASWIM010000030.1, read as the reverse complement.
CATGAAACAGTATTATTACCAAATGGAACGGAAATGAATGCGGGTGGAAAAAGTGGACCCTTTACTGCGGATGCTACAAGTGCAATGACCGGTTTTGTAGTTCGTAAATGGTTGAATCCCAATATGTCACAAGATTTAGTTTTGGAAGCACGCTCAGAGCAACACTTTATTTTAATGCGCTATGCTGAAGTTTTATTAAATGCGGCTGAGGCGGCGTCTGAATTGATGCTAGTTGGCGAGTCTTCACTTAATGGTGATGATTTACAACAAACTGCCTATAACGCCATTAAGGACATTCGTGAAAGGGCCGGAGCTGATCCTTTGCTGGGGGCATCGGATATTACTGGGGTAGATGGTTTGGAAATTATTCGTAAGGAGAGAAGAAAGGAACTTGGATTTGAGAACAAGACGTTATGGGATATTCGTCGTTGGAGAACTCAGCACTCGGAAATATTAAATGGGAATACACAATCAGATGGTGCATTTTATAGAGGTTTATATCCGTTCTATGCTTCAAAATCCGGGAAATATTTTTTTGATGCCGGTCTTGATGAGGGCAGACGCAGTTTTCGCTTCACAGAGCAAGAATATTATCTTGCTATACCTTCTTGGGAGGTTTCCAAAAGCCCCGTAATTGATCAACAACCAGGTCGTTAAACCTATTTAAATTTTATCAAAATGAAACAAATTCTAAATATTATTTTAATATGTTGTTTAGTAGTTGGATTATCTATTTCGTGCGAGATTGATAATTATGAAATTCCACGGGAAACAATAAAAGGCAGTATAGTTAATGGTGAAACAGGTGAGCCAGTACTCACTGATCAAGGTAATGAGGGAACGCGCATTCGGATGCGTGAACTGAGTTGGTCAGAAACAAGTGAACCTGATAATTTTGATTTTTATTGTATGAAGGAAGGTGTTTTTCAAAACACAAAAGTTTTTGAAGGCCGCTATAATATAAGGGCAGATGGCGCATTTATCCCGATATTAAGAATGAATACTGCCGGTGACACTATTGCCGATGAAACGAAATATGTTGATGTCAAAGGCGGTGTTACAGAGGTGGTATTTGAAGTCCAACCTTTTTTAAACGTAGAATGGGTAGGAGACCCAGTTGTTAATAACGGTCAAATTTCAGTGAATGTTAAAATTACAAGAGCCATAAGCCCTTCAGACTTTAAAGCTAAAATAGAACCTATGGGCAATTTTAGTGAAGACATGTTAAATATCACGGATATCCGATTATTCGTAAGCCAAGTTCCGTTTGTCGGCTATAGAGAATGGGATAATCGTTATTCTGCCCAAATTAATTATGAAGGGAATTCCTTTGATTCTCTGTTGGGGCAAACCATAACGTTGACAACCAATGGTACAATTGACCCGGGAAGAACTGTCTTTATCAGGGCAGCTGCAAGAATTAATTTCGCAACGGCTAATATCAAAAGACACAATTACAATGAAGCCTTGAGAGTTGATATCCCTAGGTAGTAAATGGAAAAAGCCATATTCCTGATGTAGTTGGGTAATTCGGACTTTTTTTCAAAGATATAAAGGCTTAATATTTTTTTAAGAGGCCTTGGTTTCCGGGAGTATGGGTTTTTTTGGCCAAGAACATGTTTTCCTGATAGTAGCATTGGAAACCAGATGTGACTTTGGAATAGACCAATAATGAGACCTATTGTTAATCCTGAATCGACCATAGGTTTTCGTTGGCTAATAAAACGATTCTCTTATTCAGGAATTAAGTGATACAACGCACATTGCTTAGTCTTCTGAAGTTCCGAAAACGAAAAGTATCAATGGCAAGTTAGGAATGAGTTATTGGGTTCTATTTCTTTCGCCAACTCCGGGATGGTTGGTTTGGTCGGCCATTAATGTGCAATTACCTCTTTTTGGCCTGAAAGGAATCGCTCAGGCGAAATTAGGCCATTACTATTCTAAATTAATGAACAGCTTTACAATGAATTTGAATCATATCACTAAAATTTAAACTTAATTAAAATTATAATTTATGAAACTTAAAATATTTACACTTCTAGTAACTTTCTTTTGTATTTCATCTTGCTCTCATGCAGTCGAAGATGAATTTATCGAAAACGACACAAATTTAATGACCCTTAATCAGATACCTGTATTAGCAAATTCATCAGGTGGTAGTTCATCGGATGAGGGAATAATTGCCAAAGCATTGTATGTTAATAATTGGAAGTCGATTATTGACCTGAAAAATAGTTCTCATAATGATATGAGAAATTCTTTAATAGTAGCCTTAAACAGTCGAAGTTCGGAAACTATCTCCTTCTTACAATCTAAAAACGATATGGAATTGGCTTGGGCGTCTTTAATGTATCGTTTTTTGAAGGATGCCGGTATAAAAACGGAAGGCCAGTTGAGCACGATGTCATTGGATGATTACCGAAATTCAATAATTGTTGCGAATAATTCAAATACCACACATACAATCACTACCCTTCAAGGTTATGATAATAAAAAGAATTTAAACATTGCCTATGATTGGTGGTTGCCAACGTTAAATGCATCTCAAATAAGCGAATTAAATGATGCCATAACCAATGTCAAATATTTTGAAGTAAAAGATAATGAGAATAAAACAATGGACGTACTGCGTATCGTTAAAACTGGGGAGACTGCACCGGGGTCTTATGCTTATCTTGGGGTCTATCATTCTTCACAGGTGCATCCTAATTCGTTTCAATTGCGCTTAGCGGGAAGTAATGATTTGCAAAACTGGACATTCATTACAAGTTTAGGTAATAGGTCGCATCAAGGGGATATAAAAAAAGCGTGGGGTGGATATCTCATCGTAAATGAGGAAGACCCGATAGAAGGGTCTAACAACATAAGAGCTCGGTATTATTCAAATTATGCCAACTTATTGACCAATACTTATGCCAATAGTTATGCACTTCCAAGACATTATTCGTCATCTGCTAATGGCACCCCGGATATAAGAGAAGTTAAAGGTGCCTCAGCAATTAGCTCATATATCCTAATAGGTTACCATTACTATGAAAATAACGATGTTGACCAGCAAGGGTTTGGAATTTTAAAGAATTTTAACGATTGGAGGGCCTGGGAGGATGATATTGTAAATTATAATGTTATTGAAATGGGATTTAACGGCAACATAGGTGGTCGGTCAAGTTATGATTACAACGGAAAAAAGAATCTACTTCTAGAGGCCCAAAAAGAAAAGTATAGATGGCAGGATTGGAGACTCTTATTGGGTGATGGTACTTTTTATTCTGAATTAAAGATTAATACCTCATTAGGATCTACATCTTTTGCTAATCCCGGAATTGTTGATTTGGGTGGAGGAGAATTTGCTGTAACCTCCTTTTTACCTACACAAGGTAATCAATCAGGTGAAATAGGGACACTTTTGTACAAAGTTCAGTTTTAAAATAGTATTAGTTAAGTTAGTTAATTAGTTAGTTTTGTTTGAAAGGAGAAGGTTGAAAATGCTTTCTCCTTTTCTTTGTTTTTTGAAAATAGCTGTATTTTAAGAATATGAAATCCCAATCAAGGAAAGACAATTTTGATTGGTCTATATGAATGGATAGTTTAATAACTTCTAATTAATAAGTCTGATAATGTCTAAATCTAATATTTTTCTACCCCTATCCACTAAAGTTGTAGCTTCATTAATGGATGTCAGTTAATTGGATTGTTTTAAAAATATCGACAACGGATTATTAATTTGTTGAGATTTAAAAAATAATTTGAGTTTATACGCGCTAGAATGATAAAATATAAAGAGGTGGTCATGTGCTTCCCCTAGTTAGAACTGCAAAATAAATGTGAACTTAATACAATGAAGAAGCTTTCATTAGGCTCTGAATTAAAATTCCTTTCATAACCCTTTTTTTGGGTGTTATTTTATTCCTTATTAAAAGCTGTAAAAGCTCATGATAATAGTGATTTAAATTAGGTGCCTGACAGGTATTTCAATTTTCGCGTGACGGAAATTTAAAACAATTATCACAATACAATCGATTGTATTGTGATAATTGTATATTTGTGAGAAGCTTTTAAGTCGAGAAAGAGAAGGTATTAGGTCATACCAATTACATATTTGGTAGGTTTATGATTTTAGCTCTTGATAACATTGGGAAACTCTAAATATTACGAGCCCCATTGGATACGCTAAAAATTAAGTCTGTCGTACGGCGGGCTTTTGGTGTGGATTTGGAGATTAAAAAAAAGGTGGGATTAACTAAAGACACTATCCTTGCCATTTGTATTAAAGAGATCCTCCGGGCAATATATCTAATTGGATTTACCTTTTTTAAAACGTTGGATTATTTTGAAGTGATTATTTTATTATAACGTTAATCAATGGAAAATAACGTAATAACGATAGAAACTGTCGTCAAATAGCTAAATGTTGATATGCGACGGTATTAAGGAAATCAAATAATAGTCCAAGAGTTCTTTGGATTATCAAGGTTAAATTAATGTTACGACTGCAATAATGTAGTTTATTTTTATTCATTTGCCGTGCTGTTTACGTAACAGTAATACATAAAGCACAAGAATAGTAGTTTCAAAGAAATTGCATTATTTCTTTTCGTCTGCATTGTAAGAATTAGTGAAAACATATATGAGATTGGAATCATGTACTTGTTGGCCAATCCTTGGAGCAATTGAAACTAAAAAAAATGTGGTCAAATTTTTTGCAATTAATCCAAGTGAAGGAGTTATGGTCTCTAGATCGATGAAAATAGAAAATTGAGATTATTTTATGGATTATGGAACTTAGAGTGTGACTTTGTTGTTATTTGATAGACAATATGGTATGCCCGACTATTGTACTGTGTTGATTGAAAATTTGCAAGGAGGCTTGGATGCCAAGGATAATCCGATGTGCAGGCAACTATAAATATAGTCCTTTTATCAGACAGCCATAGTGTAAATTTGTAGAAAAATAGATGTATGAGAAGTAACAATGTTTTAGAGAAAAATGATATCCCCTTTAGCGAAGTAATCGGGTTTAGTGCTACATTTACTGAGAGGAATAATACTGAAAGTGTAATATCTGATCTTACTCTTGATCTCATGGTCGAAGGCATTTTTTTAGCCCATGACTTTGTCACCGTTTGGTACACTAAATATTTTCAGGAACATAGAATTGGAAACCCTCAAGTCATTTCCAGAGCCGTTCATATGGAAGGACCTATTATGACAATTGTGAAACCGACCATAACAACTGTTGACCAGCCTAGATTTGATATTGGTAGGTTGATAACAAGCTTTTTTATTTCCCGGATAGAAAGTGAAGTAGTGGAGATAAAGCCAGAGTCCATAGTTCTAAAACCTAGTATATTATAACGAAAGTCCTATACCAGATTAAGTGTCTTGAATGTAACCAGTCAATATTTTTTGAATTTAAAATACCTGCCCAATGAAGTTCAAAGTTTACTTATTAATTCTTTTTTTTAGTTTAATCATTTTTACCCTATACGGTCAAGCTGAGAACAGAGACAATAAGACATTGAAATTTAAACACTTTTCCATTGCTGAAGGCTTGTCACAAAGTTCCGTTTTGGAGATTTTGCAGGATAATAAAGGTTTTTTGTGGTTTGGGACTAGGGATGGCCTGAATAAGTACGATGGCCATTCTTTCAAAACCTTTAGGCATAATTCGATGGACCCATATAGCATTAGCAATAGTTATATAAAAACCTTATTACAAGATGAGCAAGGAACCCTTTGGGTAGGAACGAATTATGGCTTAAACAGATATCTAACAGAGGATGACCGGTTCGATAGAATATACTTTGCTAATGATAATACCAATGGTGCCAATAACGAGATATGGGACATTGTTTCTGATGACAAAGAAAATTTATGGGTTGGAACGAACAAAGGGCTATTAAAATATAAAATAATTAGTGGGGAATCCATTCTTTTCCAAGCCGATATAAACGATCCCAATGGAATCCTACATAATGAAATAAGATCTTTATTGATAACAGGCGATGGTATACTATGGATATGTAACACGAAGAATATTGACGTTTACAACCCGGAAACCAAGCGTTTTAAACATTATTATTATCCCAAGGTAGGGGAAACTGAAATTGTTAGGAAATATGCTCCGGTGCTTTGTGAAGATCAAAACAGAAACATATGGCTTGGGGACAGTAATGGGCTTTCTCTTTTTAATAAGGAACACGAGAGGTTTGAGACTTTTTCCATAGTCTCTACTGGAATAAACCAAATCACGGAGGAAATTAGAAGTTTGGAACAAGACTATTTAGGAAATTTATGGGTAGGTACCTATAATGGACTTTATGTTGTTAATACAGATTTAAGCGTAATCACACATTATGTGCACGACGAGAATGTCCTTTCTAGTTTAAGTCAGAATTCTATTTATAAAATTTTAGAGGATACTAAAGGAGATCTATGGATAGGAACCTATGCTGGGGGTGTAAATTATTATGACCGGAGTTACGATCTCTTTAAGGGTATTTCTTCTGGAGCCAATAATACTAAACTAAATTACAAAGTAATTAGTTCAATCATTGAAGATGATGCACAAAATTTATGGATAGCTACCGAAGGCGGAGGGGTCAATTTCTTGAATAGGAAAACCGGATCTTTCACATATTATACCAATAATAAAAATAATCCCAATAGCCTAAGTACGGATAATGTTAAATCGATGATCCGCACCAATGATGGGAATTTCTGGATCGGTACTCACGACGGCGGGCTCAATTATTTGAATCCAAATAAGAAACCTTTCAAATTTGTAAAATTTAAAAATATACCCGGTGATAGTACTAGTTTAAGTAATAATAGGGTGATATCCCTCTTCGAAGATTACCAGGGTAATATTTGGATAGGTACCTCGGGCGGAGGGTTAAATGTTTGGGACAAGGAAAAGAAGTCCTTCCAAAAGCTGGCAGATTCCAAAGGAGTCTTAGGGACCATTATTTACACTATTGTTGAAACCTCAGATAATAATGTGCTGCTGGTCGGTGGTAGTAAAGGCTTGGCAAAAGTAAATCTTCTTAATCGAACGATAGAACGGGTCACATATAAGAAGGATGAGCAAGACATTTATAATATGAATGCTGTTCTTAGTGTTTATGAAGATCCAAAACAAAACCTTTGGATAGGTACTGAGGGAGATGGATTGTACTATTACGTTAGCAGAACAAAAAGTAGCGTTAAATACGGACTTACAAACGGATTGCCCAATGAGGTTGTCTACGGAATACTGCCCGATGATCTGAACTATTTATGGTTGAGTACCAATAACGGTCTAAGCAGATTGGATTTAACATCTTTTCAGTTTAAAAATTTTGATATTTCTGATGGTCTTTTAGGAAACGAATTTAACTATGGCTCATATACGAAATTAGCGAACAAAGATCTTGTGTTTGGAGGTACTAACGGATTTAATTACTTTAATCCAGACGATCTGGTCGAAAATACCTTTGTACCACCGGTGAACATTACTGCAATGCAGGTTAATAATAAACCATTTGTGGTAGGAGACTTTATGCCAAAATCGATTAAGCTCAATTATAATCAAAATGATTTTAATTTCAATTTTGTTGCCCTCAGTTTTTCTCAACCAAATAAAAACCAATATGCTTATAAATTAGAAGGATTTGATGAGGAGTGGATTTATATTGGGAATAAGAGATCTGCAACCTATACCAACTTAGATTCTGGAGATTACGTCTTTAGAGTAAAGGCCAGTAATAGCGATGGCTTATGGAACGAAAAGGGAGCCTCTGTAAAAATCAAAGTATTATCTGCTCCATGGGCTACATGGTGGGCCTATTTGGTTTATTTCTTGTTCATAGCTGGTGTTGTTGTAATTATAAGAAGATTTGCCCTGATTAGAATACAGGAGAAAAACGCATTAAAACAAGAGCGCCTTGAGAAAGAGCGGATAGAAGAAATAAATCAAATGAAATTGAGGTTGTTTACAAATATCTCTCACGATTTTAGAACACCCTTAACTTTAATTATTGGACCCTTAGAGCGACTGTTAACAAAAAAATCGGGGGATTCCTTTGTGCAAAGACAGCATGAAGTAATGCATAGAAACGCCAGCGTTTTGTTGCAGTTAATCAATCAATTACTGGATTTTAGAAAAAGTGAATCTGGGAAAATTCAGCTGCAGGCGACTAAAGACAATATTGTTCCATTTATCGAAAATATTAAACTATCTTTTGAAGAATTGGCTAGAATTAGGGAAATTGATTATTCTTTTCAACCAATTTCCGGCTCTATTGAGCTGTTTTTCGATAAAATAAATTTAAATAAAATAATTTTTAATCTCTTGTCCAACGCGTTTAAGTTTACCCCGGATAAAGGAAGGATATCCATAACCTTAACCATTGTTACAAAAAGAAAAAGCAAAGGTACTCCGGCTGAATTTTTAAGGTTGGTAGTAGAGGATAGCGGGAAAGGGATTTCTAAAAGAAATCAGAAGTTTATTTTTGATCGATTTTTTCAGTTAGGGCAGGATGAAAATAACCGCTCTGGGACGGGAATAGGCCTTGCAATAACAAAAAGCCTTGTAGAGCTTCATCATGGGACTATTAAAGCCAAAAGCAAAGTGGGTCAGGGAACGGCTTTTGTGGTATTGTTGCCTATGGGGAAAGATCATTTGAGCGAAGATCAAATTATATCCGGTACAGAAGGAGAATTGGCTGTATGTTCTCATTACTTTATTAAACCAAATATTTTGATCGACGACAAGATCAAAGATGATGTAGAGAAGGAAGTAGAATTAATGACTTCTGATACCCCTAAGCCAAGTATTCTTTTAGTAGAGGATAACAAGGAAGTGCGGTCGTTCATTAAAACCATTTTTGAGAGGAATTATAATATCTTGGAGGCTGAAAATGGTGCCAACGCTATTGAAATAGCGAGTAAGCAAAAGGTAGATTTAATAATTAGTGATGTAATGATGCCCACCATGGATGGGATAGAATTGTGTAGTAGGATTAAGTCAAATATTGTAACCAGTCACATCCCGGTACTTTTGTTAACGGCTAAAACCTCCGAAGAGGCGCAAAAATCCGGCTTTACAACCGGCGCCGATGCTTATATCACAAAACCTTTTGTTGCCAGCTTACTCGAGTTGCGAGTAAATAATATGCTGAACTCCAGAAAGCTCCTAATTGAAAAATTCAAAAAAGACATTATTTTAGAACCAAAGGAACTGACAGCGACCTCTGCCGACGAACTATTCTTACAAAAGGCCATTAATTTGGTCGAGGAAAATATTTCAAATCAGGAGTTTACGATCAATGACTTTATATTTGAAATGAATATGAGTCGCTCTGCTCTGTACAGGAAACTTAAGGCCCTTACGAATCAGTCTATTTCAGAATTTATTAAGACTGTGAAGATAAAAAGAGCGGGTCAGCTCATACTACAATCGCAATTGAATATTTCGGAAATTGCTTTCGATCTAGGATTCAATGATTTAAAGCATTTTAGGAAATCGTTTCAAAACGTATTTAATGAATTGCCTTCGGAATACCGGTCAAATTATAGTGGGCAGATAATTGAAAAATAAACAAATGAATAGTAAGTATCGTAATTGGATGTTAACTTTTTTCTAGTTTATTGTTGAGAATTAAGTTCTCTGTCATTTTTGAGTTAAGAAAAACTAAATGTTAATATAAAAAAATAAACTTTTACCTGCCTAGATTAGACTGCTATTTTTGGTTCCACAATTAGGCTAAAATGTTTTTATTACTACTAGTTCGTTAGGTGCTTGGTTCCCCTCCAACTTCAAAGAAATTATAATGATTTATTTTGGACTTTCTGTTCTTCGTCAGTTGGCCAACTGACTATATTCATTAATCTACTAATGGGATACCGATCCTGTTACTTATGCAAAAAAGAGGTCAATAATAAAAGCAAACTAGGTTTGAGAATGCTTCCTGTCTATTATTGTTGTATTACTAATTTTGAGCTTAGGTCGTTTAGCAAGTTTAAATGTTGATGAAACTTCTTAAAGTTATATTAACAGTAATATATGATTTTTATATTCAACGTTTTGCTGCCAATTGAACAGTATCCCCCCTCGAATTGAACCCAAAACCCCCTTTTTTTCTTCAATAGAGGCCCTAATTTTAACCCTAGATTTAAAAACTAAAATCAAACCAAAATAAAGATGAAAAACCATTTAGCACTTTTTTTAAAGAAAAGAAAAAGCGATCAGTTCGTTTTTATTATGCTCCTATTGGGAGCTTTGTCAAGCTTCTCTGCTAATGCACAAGTAAAAACGATTCAGGGGGTAATTTTCGATGAGACGGGGATTCCACTACCGGGAGCCACTATAATGGAGACGGGAATTAAAAACGGAGTAACTTCGGATTTTGATGGCAACTATATCATTCAGGTTAATCAGGGAGCTTCTTTAACAATAAGTTATGTAGGTTACAAAACAAAGGTTATCCTCGTTGAAGGTGGTAATTTGACCTATAATGTTGGGTTAGAGCCGGATTTTCAACAATTGGACGATGTGGTCGTGGTAGGTTTCGGGACCGTTCGGAAAAAGGATTTAACTGGTTCGGTGGCGTCGGTACAAATGGACAAGCTAACCGAAGCTCCGGTGGCAAACTTTGATCAAGCTTTGGCAGGTAGGGTTACAGGGGTACAGGTTGGATCGGATACAGGAGAACCCGGAGCCGGACTTCAGATAACTATTAGAGGGGGAAATACAATTAATGGAGACAATTCACCGCTGTACGTGTTGGATGGTTTTATTATTGAAGGTTTCAATCCCGGAATTTTAAACCCAACCGATATTCAAAGTATTGATATCCTTAAAGATGCATCAGCAACCGCTATATATGGTGCAAGGGGTGCTAATGGAGTGGTACTGATAACTACAAAACAGGCAAAATCTGGGAAAACGAGAATCTCTTTCGAGACTAGGTTGGATGTGAAAAACGTTGCCAATAAATTGGAGGTGTTGGATGCTTATGAATTTGTAAAATTGGCCAGTGAGATCAATCAGGCATCAGCTTCTGAAAAGTTTTTCGTGGATGATAACGGCACCGTTCTTGGTGGAGTGGATGATTATCTGAGCGCCCCAACTGCCAATTGGCAGGATGAAGCGTTTAAAACGGCTTATACCAAATCACATACTTTGAAGGTGGCCAGTGGAAATGAAGCTACAAAACTTGATGCATCGGTAAATATTGTGAAAGATGAAGGAACTTTACTAAAAACCCAATTTAACAAGTTTAATGGTAGATTAAACCTTAGGCATAAGGTAAATAATAAGCTAGATATTAACTTAAACACTATATATGCCAATACTGAAAGGTTGGGGCTCGATACCGAAGGAACTTCTTCTTATTCGTTTATGAGAAACCTTATAACTTATCCAAATGTGGTAAGCAAATATAAGGACTATGGGGATAGCAATCCTTTGTACGGGATTAATCCTGAAGAGTTCGATGTAAATAACATTTTCAATTGGCACCCAATAGTGTCTTTAAATAATGAATATCGAAGAAGGGAAACAAATCAATTTATTGCCAATCTTTCTATAAAATATAGAATAACCCGCAACTTTGATTTTGAGACCAAAGGCAGTTATAATGGAGATTTTAGACAAACAGGAGTTTTTAATAATAGTAATACTGTTTATGGAAGGTTAATAAACCCTATTAATGGAATTAACGGAACTATGGATTACCAGAATTACAAGACATTGTCTAATATCAATACCTTGACATATCGCAATTCCTTTGGGAAACACAACTTAAACGTATTGGTAGGTAGCTCACTTAACAGTAGAAAAATTACTAGAACTTTTGTACGTTCCATACAAATTCCTAAATATGCCGAAAGCCAGGGAATCAACGCAATGGATGAGGGTACCTTGTCTAGTACCGATGATTTGATAGGAAGTTCCGAAGAAAGAATACAATCGCTTTTAGGCAGATTGACCTATGCTTATGACAACAAATATTTATTAACGGCTTCCATAAGACGAGATGGATCTTCCAAATTTGGACCTGGACATAATATTGGGTATTTCCCTTCATTAGCACTTTCTTGGAAGGCGGAGGAAGAGGAATTTATCAAAAATATCGGTGTTATTTCTCAGCTTAAGTTTAAAGGAGGATATGGAAAAACTGGGAACGATAGAATTCCCGGAGATGCAAGGTTCGACTTGTTTACCTCCAATTTGGCGTCCTATTTTTTAAATGGATCAGAGGTTTTAGGACAACGACCTACTTCAAGCGGTGCTAATCCCAATATAGAATGGGAGACTACTTCACAATATAATGCGGGAGTGGATCTAGGTTTATTTGACGGTCGGATCGCAATAACCGCCGAAGTCTATGAAAAGACAACCGACGATTTGTTAATTAATGCGGATACACCACCTTCCTTAGGAATTAGCAGCGTTTGGAAGAATAGTGGTACCGTAAGAAACAGAGGTTTGGAGTTGGCTCTTAGTACCATCAATATTAATTCTAAGAACTTTAGATGGACAACGGATTTTAATATCTCTTTTAACCAGAATAAAGTGTTGTCCTTGCCTGAAAGGAAGCCAATATTTGGAAACCCTAATTATTATTGGAGGTATGCTTCCAACCAATATATTGTTGAAGAAGGAAAGCCATTGGGGAATATGTTCGGTTATATTTCGGATGGGGTATACCAACCCGAAGACTTTGAGAATTATAATGAGGACGATGCATCACACACCTTAATTGCAGGACAGCCAGATTATGATGGCGGTTCCCCTGTACGTCAGCCTGGAGATGAAAAATATAAAGATCTAAATGGGGATGGCAAAATAACTCCCGATGATAAAACAATAATAGGCAATGGATTGCCAGAGCATTTTGGTGGTCTGGGAAATACGTTTTCTTATAAAGGATTGGAATTAAGTGCCTTTTTTCAATGGTCTTATGGTAATGATGTATTGAATGCGAATAGGTTGATTTTTGAAGAAATGACGCATAGCGCCCAAAATCAATATGCCACTGTGAAGCATAGATGGACACCGACCAATCAGGATACCGATATGTTCAGAGCTCAGGGTAGAGGATTTGAAGATGTCTCTTCTAGAGTCATTGAAGATGGATCTTATATTCGTTTAAAAACGGTGAACCTATCATATGCCTTTTCTAAAAAAGTTTTGGATAAACTACAGCTGAATAGCTTATCGATTTTTATTTCTGGGCAGAACTTGTTTACCTGGACTGATTATAGTGGTTTTGATCCAGATGTTTCGGTTAATGGATCTGCTATTATGCCTGGAGTTGATTATTCTTCATATCCCGTGAGTAGAACTTTAAGCCTAGGATTAAATATAACATTTTAAAAAAAGACACATGAAATCAAAAATATTATTATTCGCTCTATATAGTCTAATATTTCTTCCAAGTTGTGACAATCAACTAGATATATTACCAGAGGATGGTATAGGATCCGCTACTCTTTACCAAAATGATGCAGGAGCCTTAGCCGGACTTTCCGGTGTTTATAGTAGGTTTGTTGCCGCTTATAGGGAATCTATCCTAAATGCTATGTATCCGAGTGCAGTAACAGATGAGGGATTTGAGAATAGAAGTGTAAACCGATTCTTTTTAGAGAATAGCTTTGCGAGTAACAATGTGCAGATTTTAGATAGTTGGACCTTATTATATGAAGGGGTATATGCGGCGAATATCATGTTGGCCGAGTTGGAAAACTCAACGGGCATCAGCGAAACCTCCAAGGCTGTTTTTGAGGCCGAAGCACGTTTTTTAAGATCCTATCTGCTATTTGAACTACAAAAGAACTTTGGAGGAGTAGAAGGAATACCATTGCCAACTGAAAACACACTAAAACAATTATTGCCAAGAACAAAAGGGGTAGATGTGTATGCGCAAATCATTGCCGATTTGGAATATGCCGAGCAAAATTTACCGAGGATTCAGGAAGCTACGGCAGGGAGGGCTAGTAAAGATGCCGCACAAGCCTTGTTGGCAAGAGTGAATTTGTTCAGGGCGGGAGCTCCCTTTACCAATGATGGTGACTATTATACAAAAGCAAGGGATTGGGCCAAAAAAGTAATGGAGAATGGCTATCAGGAGTTGAACCCTAGCTATGAGGATATTTTTAATAAATTGGCAACAGAACAGTACGACACTAAAGAAGTATTGTTTCAAATCGGATTTTACTTCGGTAATCAAGACCAGAACCAATCTAATAAACTCGGATCCACGATTGGAATGAGGGTTGACGATGGCTCTTGTAATAACAGAGGGTATGGTTTAATTTCTGCCGCTATAACATTGACAGATGCTTATAGAAACGACCCTTCCGATGAAAGAGGTCTTTGGAATGTTTCTCCTTACTATGTGCCAAACAACAACAATTGTGAGTTTAGAACACAGTTCAACCAAATTGCCTATCCAGCTTCAAAATATCGTAGGTTTCTAGAAAGCGGAGGTACCGGTAGTTACGGACCACATCATTTTCCTGTCTTGAGATTTTCCGACGTGCTATTAATGTATGCCGAAGCTGAAAATAAACTGAATCCGGGATCCGTAGCGGCATTGGATGCCGTAAACCAAGTAAGGAACAGGGCAAAGGCTACACCATTGGTTGGCCCAATTACAGAAGCATTAATTCAGGAAGAACGCCGTTTGGAACTGTGTTTTGAAGGACTTCGTAAGTACGATTTAATCCGATGGGGGATATTGGAGGAAAAAGTAAATGAAACGAAGGCTGCATTACAAGCTGCAAATGGTAGTGAAAATACAGATTGGCCAATCTATGGAACCGGAAATCCAGCAACAAGGACAAACACCATGGAAAACTATTATTTAGATGGTTACAATAACTACGTAGATTCTAAGCACCAATTGTTGCCAATTCCAGAACAGGAGATAGGAGCTAATGATTTGGTAAAACAAAATCCAGGTTGGTAAAAGAGATAGCCATCTTGATAAAAAAATAAAAAATACGACAATGAGAAAATCAATAAATATAATGTCAGCCTTACTGCTCTTCGCCTTCGTTTTTCAAGGATGTGAGGACTTTGAAGAAGTTACAGTGCCTAATTTTACGGTAACACCAGAAACCACTACGGCAAAAGTCGGGGAGCCAGTAGAATTTAGAGTCGATAACGCTCCTAATTTTCTACAATTCTATGCCGGAGATTTTGGGCATAAATACAAATTCAGGGACAGAACCGAGGCAGAAGGAATGGTTTCAATGTCTTTTAAAAATGCACAAAAATATGGACTAAACAATAATGCCACGGGTACCTTATCCGTAATGGCATCTGCAGACTACGATGGTTCTGGAACACCCGAGGGAATAGCAAACGCTACATGGATGGATATTTCCGATCGCTTCAATATCGCGACGGCCTATGATTTTGCTTGGACAGAATCTGGAGAAGCGGATATTACGGATTTGGCTACGGGGAGCCCGATCTACTTTGCTCTTAAGTTTTACGCAGAAGATCATAAAGGGAACGGTCACAGGCAGCCCGAATGGCGTATCGCCGATTTCAATATTGTATTGTCTACCGAGGATGCTCCGGCTCCGTTGACAGTAGCCACAACAGATGCACCAGGATTCTTGCCAGTAGACGTAGAAGGCGTAGTAGAGTCTTGGAATACAGGAAAATGGTACTTCGATTCGAGTAATGACGTTTGGAGGTTTAGAGGTGGACCTTCGGATTATGTTAACGAAGATTGGTTGGTTACTAATTCAATAAATTTAACCCAAGTGAATCCGGACAAAGGAATACCTTTAAAATCATTTTCTGAAAAACTGGACTCTTTTAAGTATGTCTATGAGACGCCAGGTAAGTACACTGTAACCTTGGTAGGGACTAATACGACCATTTACGGAAGTCAAAAAACGGTTAAGGAATTGACTATTACCGTGACTGAGTAGTCAATAATTAATACTAATTGATTTCCTATTTAGTGTATAATCATTTATCGAGTGGGATATTATATAGCGTAGCCTAAAAAGTAATGAATATAGCGTGTGATAGCACTAATTGAACAAAATCCCACACTTAAAATGAACAGGTGGCGCTGTAGTTTTGATATCATTGAAGTAATTTTTGAAGACATATTTGGTCAAATATCTAAGCTTATATTAGTATAAAACGATTTATTAAAGGCTATATTTCTTTGTGATAATTTTGCATTATTGCTATTGTCCTTTTTAGGAATAGAGAATCACAAGAGATAACCTTGGGATCATTAATAATTGCCGATGTTGTTCTGGCCGTTTATGCGGTGCAAAGGAATGGTTGATAAATGTAGAGAATGGTTCAACGTAAAAGAGCGGCCATACTGCAACGGTATCTCGTGTAATTTATAAGCATTTTGACCCATTTTTATGGTTGAAGATACACAGCATGGAAGTATGCGCGGCATACAATTGGTCAAGAGTTCAGGTGCGTCCGGGGCCCATATTAAGATTAAGGACCAAGATAGAAAATCTATTAATTGTGCCAACCAACCTAATGTTGTTATGAACAAGTTCAACAAAGTTGATCAAAGACCGTTCCGATATAACAGACACAAGTGGGGCAACTATTCTGAAGGGATTGCCTGATCCGAGTTGACTAGAGCCCTTAGTTTAAGGAAGTAGGGCAGAAAAGTCGTACTCCATATTAATTTAAATAGAAATAATCTTTAGAAAATAGGTGCAAAACCAAATATAATTATGAGAGCATTTTTTGTTATATTGATTTTTAGTTTGATATCATGTAAGAATTCCCCAAATAATAAGGGCCTTGCACAGAAAATTGTAATATCAGAACCTGATTTTAACCTCGACAGGGCCATAGCGGATGTAGAGTCACAATTGGAAATAGCCGTTCCAAAGTTAACCGACCTTTCCAAACACCCTAGACTAATAGAGACAAACGACACCGAATGGAAAGAAATACCGAATGGAAGGTTGGTGTGGACTTCGGGATTTTATCCTGGTATTTTGTGGTATATGTATGACATTACCAAAGATGAAAAATGGAAAGAGGAGGCAATAAGGAGAACCGAAGTTTTTGAAGATTTTAAGACCATTACCGAACATCACGATATTGGATTTATGATGTTCCCAGCCTACGGTAATGGCTATATTTTAAGTGATAAAAAGGAGTATAAGGACATACTGTTGACTTCGGCCAGATCTTTGGCCAGTAGGTATAATCCTGCTGTAGGAACTATTAGGTCCTGGTCCAATAAAATGCACCCTCGCTGGCAACAACATATCACCATTATAGATAACATGTTAAATTTGGAGTTGTTGTTCTGGTCTGCTAAAAATGGTGGAGATAAAAGTCATTATGATATCGCCGTGAAACATGCAGAAACTACCATGAAAAATCATTTTAGAGAAGATTATACCTCATGGCATGTTATAGAATACGATTCCATTAACGGGCAGGTTCTCAATAGACATACCAAACAAGGTCTGCACGATGACAGCCGTTGGTCTAGAGGCCAGGCATGGGGTATTTATGGCTATACCTTGATGTATAGGGAAACAAATGACAAAAAGTTTTTGGATTTTGCAAAAAAGATAACCGATAGGTATTTAAGACTTCTTCCAGAAGATTACATTCCCCATTGGGATTTTGATATTGACACATCAAAGGATGATGATAGGGACGCCTCTGCCGCGGCGGTTGTTGCTTCTAGTTTGCTAGAGCTTAGCACATATATGGAAGACGGGGCATTGCAAAAGAAGTATTACAATTCAGCCCTAAAAATGTTGGCTTCTTTAAGTTCTGAAAAGTATTCGGGCGTAGGTAAAACCGATTCCTTTTTGCTTCATTCTACAGGTGCAAAATCTTTAGGACATGAAATTGATGTAGCTTTGATCTATGCAGACTATTATTATATCGAAGCTTTGGATAGATTAATGAAAATGAAGTCAAAAAAATAGTTTTTATGAATTTGCCATTTTTATCACGGTATTGCATCCTATTGGTTTGCGTGCTTGCTGAGGTGACATCCTGTCGGCCAGAACAAAAGAGTGAACAAAAAGTGACACCAAATCTTTTGTTTATTTTTCCAGATCAATTACGGAATTCTGCACTTGGAATGAGCAATGAAGATCCAGTAATTACTCCTAATATTGATCAGTTGGCAAAAGAAGGAATGGTGATTACCAATGCCATCAGTAATTTTCCACTCTGTAGTCCATATCGAGCTATGTTAATGACAGGGAAATTACCTTACAATAATTTGGTACTTACCAATAGTAATTCCAGAAGATATAAGTACAATAATTCGTGGCAAAAAGACGATATTAGTTTTTCCGATGTTTTGGTGAAGAACGGTTATGACGCAGGTTATGTGGGGAAATTACATTTAACCTCCCCACCGCCTATTGCGGATAAGGATACGGTGTTATGGGATGCTTATACCCCTAAGGAATTTCGGCATGGGTTTAATTTTTGGTATGCTTATGGCACTTTTGATGAGCACAACACACCTCATTATTGGATCAACGATGCTGCGGAGGATGAACTGACGTATATCAACGAATGGTCTGCTAAGCACGAAGCAGATGTGATCATCGATTATATTAAAAACCCCTCCGAGAAAACAAGGACTAAAGACAAGCCATTTGCTCTTTTTTGGTCGGTAAATCCACCCCATCCCCCATATCAATATGTCCCTGAAAAATATATAGCACCCTATAAGGACAAATCCTTGGAGGAATTGCTCAATAGGGGGAATCTAGATTTGGATAGCGAGGCCCAAGAATTGGCATTCCATAAGGGAGCAACCAGGAAGAGAACTGAATTGGCCAAGGAACATATCCGTAATTATTATGCTATGGTGACGGGTGTAGACGACCAAATAGGGAGAGTGTTAAAGGCCTTGAAAGAAGAGGGATTGGAAGATAACACTATAGTAGTCATTACCTCAGATCATGGCGAAATGATGGGTAGCCATGCTTTAATGTCAAAAAATGTATGGTATGAAGAAGCTATAAACGTTCCTTTTATTATTAGATGGCCTGCTAAAATTAAGGGAGGCCAAAAAGACGATCTGCTTATTGGTGCCACGGATATTATGCCGACTATCCTAAATATGCTAGGTACTACAGATGGCATTCCTTCCAATTTAGATGGCCAAGACCTATCGTCCATCATTTTAATAAATGAAGGGAAAAGGCCAAGTTCTGTCCTGTATTACTATATAGAAGAAGGGCAGCCAGCATCGGGACACCGTGGAATAAGGACCCATACCCATACTTATGTGGTCACCTTGGATGACCAAAACCAAGCTCGTGAATTTTTATACGATAATAAAAACGATCCTTTTCAAAAACATAATATTGCCGAAAAGGATACGGAATTGAAAAGCGGGTTGAAAAAGCAACTTTTAAAGCAATTAAAGGATAAAAAGGACCCTTGGTTAAACCGATTCCAAAAGTTAAGTGATTCAGAAACGGTAACATCAAAGTAAAACATCGAGACCAATGAATGCCTGGAGTTTTAAAAGGACACTTGTATGCTTAATTATCTTGCTTTATACCTTGTTGGGCTGTAAAGGGAAGACAGAAAATAAGATTGTCTATAAAAGTGACTTTTCAGGCTCTGCAACACCTTCAAGGGTAGGGCCAGAGTTTACGCCTTATCCTTTCGAAGATTGGCAGGTGTCCAATGGGAAATTGGAATGTTTGGTCAGTAAAGAAAATAGAACAGTTCATCTGTTAGCGCCTCAGTTAAGTGAAGGATCCTTTGATATGGAAGTTCAGGTTGGTTTTTATAATGATAACCTTGTCGGGAATAGTAAGAATTGGGCCGGATTTAATTTGGGAGCAGATAACCTAGGTTCAGATCATGCAGTGCATCGAAAAGGCCTAAATATAGGAGTCAGCACTAATGGGGTTTTGTTTATTGGAACGCCAAGCCCCAATCGAAAGAATAAAAATGTGATGAAAGCATTGCCTACTGGAGTGAACCTAAAAGTAAAACTGCGGCCAGAGGCAAATACCTATAAAGTAGATATTTTGATCTATGATAGAAGGACGGGTAAGTTATTGGCCAATATTTCTAAGAAGCATATAGCCAAGGAAATGTTGGTCGGTGGTTTAGCATTGGTAAGTAATTTTCAAAGCAATGCTATAGGCCAAAACAGTTTTACAAAAAGTGTCTGGTTTAAAGATTGGAAAATATATTAAACGTAAGGGTGTTTTGGCAAAAAAGCCAAACGCATACCCATAAGAAATATAAAAATATTATGACCCTAATGAGATCAATATTTTATAGAATAAGTATGTTTATACCGATTAAAATGATCCCTTTTTTAATTGCAGGTATAAGTTTTTCACAACAAACAAACCTTCCCGCCATAGAATCTTTTGAGTCCAGTAACGTATTAGGGTTATATCAGAATTATAATAGCACTTTGGCAATCAGTACTGATCATATGAGGTTAGGAAAGTCGTCATTGAAATGGGAATGGCAAGGCGAAAGTAGTCTAGGGACTGCAAATTTTAGGATATTGTCACATGCAGAAAGTCCATTACGGTACGGAAATTACTTTCCATCTAGTCCCACTACAGCGATTTCCCTTTACAACGAGACACCACAAAACGATACCCTAACTATTTCCTTTGAAAAGGAAGGAAAAGTAGCGGTTTGGTTTGATGTTCCGCTGTCTTTTAAAGGATGGCGACGAATTTGGGTTCCTTTTTATGAAATGCAAGGAAATGCTCCAGAGAAGGGAGCCGAAGTAGATTATGATTATTTTAGAATTAATACTTCAGCAGAAAAGGGAAAACTATTTCTAGACGACATTGTTTTTTCACAATACCAGGATGACAGGCATCAATACCCAGATCTTTTGGTGCCCTTTATTAAGGCAGATACTAATTTGGGCAGTGATCATTGGATGCCTTTGATAAGCAATTACGAACGCATTAAGAATTTGGAGGTATCCCTAATTTCTATGGCTGTGAGGATGGATTTACAAAAATTCGAAAAATTAATTGACGCAGATTTAAGGATCGATAAGAAATACAAGGTGTATATAAAGTCTTTACGGGAAGATTTTCAAAAATTAAATATAAAGGATACGGGTGAGACGGTAATAGGGCCTCCTTTAACTTTTATGATAAAGCAGGAGTATTATGATGAGAAACAACATGGGCCATTAAAGGTTAATGATGTGTCGGATTTGGGGAAAGTATTAAAAAAACTGGCTAATTTTCACGATAGGGCAGATGCCTCCCAGAAACAGGAAATTGAGGAAATGTTTTTGACCGGGACTAAATACTTTTTAGATCAAGGCTGGGTGGCTGGTGCCGCTGGCGGTACAAGGCATCATATTGGGTATAACGTTAGGGACATTACCGAGGCATTTTTTACCATGCGTCAATTGCTATACGATAACGGTTTGTTAAATGAGATTGGCGCAAGTTTGCACTGGTTGTTTAACTTAGGAATGCTTTTGGACGATGAAAGTAATTTTCATGTAAATATCGATTACCTAAACACACAATCCTATTATCATTTAATGTTGATTTTCCTTATGGATAGCCAGGAAAAGCAAGCAGCCTTATTACATGCTTATTCTAATTATATCTCTATAACCCTAGCACAACAAAATGAAGAATGGGGCTTTAAGGTAGATGGTACGGCATGGCATCACAATGGGCATTATCCGGCTTACGGCTATGGTGCCTTTAAAACAGTCCCTAAAGTAATCAGAACCTTGTCAGGGACTAGGTTTCGAATAAAAACGGACGGACATGAGAATTTTATAAAGGCCTTTTTAAATACCCGGGCGTATAGCCAATTGTACGATTGGGGATTTGGAAATGCAGGACGACATCCCTTGGAAGCCAACAGTATTAAATCCTTAAAAGAAGAGTATCTTTTAATGGCATATGCTGGAAATCCGGAGGGAACCGAGAAAATTGATAAGGAGGTGGCCGCTGCCTATCTTAGGCTATGGGGAAAAGAAGATAAACTCAATAGTATCCTTTTTAGGGAAGTTAACGGAATACGTCCAGAACAGCTCTCTGGATACCATACCATGCCCTATGCCGCAACTGCAATCCATAGACGCAACGATTGGGCAGCTATTGTGAAAGGATATAGCAAATATGTATGGGCATCAGAAATCTATGTAGATGAAAACAGGTACGGTAGATACCCTGCCAACGGAACTATTCAATTATTGAACGAAAAAGGCGAAGCTGGTAGTGGATTTAAACAAGAAGGTTGGGATTGGAACCGATATCCGGGGGCTACCGTAATTTACTTGCCTTTTGAAGAATTGGAACCAAAAATGCCCCTAATAATGTTCCGTTCCAATGAAACCTTTGTTGGGGCTACAGAATTGGACGGTAACGGCGTTTTTGGAATGATCTTAAATGAAGGTAAAGGCTCTAATTCGGAATGGCCAGAAACGAAAGTGGGATTTCCAGGAAAATTGTATGCTAAGAAATCGGTATTTTCATTTGGTGACAAGTTGATAGCTATAGGAACCAATATTTCTAGTATAGACGAAAACAATCCTGTACAGACCAATCTTTTTCAGTCTTTGTTAATAGACCCAAAAATTCCGCTCTACACATCTAATAAAACCATAACAAAGTTTCCGGTTAAAACAGAATTGGCTTCTGATGTAAAAAAGAATAATTGGGTGGTAGATCCTTACGGAAATGGGTATTATATCCTTTCCAATACCGCCGTACAATTAAAGAAGGAACATCAACATTCTTATCACAACAAGTACTCGATCAATACCGGGAGAATGAATGCCAAGGGAAAAGGAGCAAAAGAGACGGAGGCCGATTATGCTGCTGCTTGGATAGATCATGGATCGGCTCCTAAAAATGCCAACTATCAATATGTTATTTATCCTTTTCTTAAAGAGGAAGACCAAAAGAAGTTTGAGGAAAAGGCTAAGACTGATGATTCTTATAGTATTATTAGAGCCGATAGTATAGCTCATATTGTTTCGGACAATAAGTCGAACACCACGGCATACGCCGTTTTTGAGGCTAAGAAAAAATTGGATAGTGGGTATTTGACAGAAGTATCGGAACCGTCATTAATTATGGTGAGAAAGGATTCTGATAAAAATATAACCATCAGTGCTGTGCAGCCCGATTTGAATTTTCCGGAATACCAACCAAATAAATATAGAAATTACAGTACCCCTGTATCTCTGACCATTACCTTAGAAGGGAAATGGAGCGCCTTGTCGGCCGATTTTTTAACTGCTATTGATAATTCTGGTTCGCAAACCATCATTAGTTTAGAGTGTAAAGACGGATTTCCAAGAGTATTTAAAATGACAAAATTAGGCATTTAGGTCAAGGGTATGCGCCGTCATGAATTAGTCTTTAAATAGTGAAATTATCTATACCAATGCGAGTACTTTTTATTACTTATTATATAGCTTTCATACTTAACATAGGCCAGTCCGTTGCTCAAGAAGCGCTTATATGGAAAAAATATACGGGTGAAATAAACGACTCAAAAATTCCGTTGCTTTTTGATTATTCCTATGCGGGCTATAAACTTGGTAAAGACTGCATCCCCGAAAAACATAGCGGTCTAACTGTTTATAATGTGTTAGATTTTGGAGCTATTCCTAATGATAGTATATCGGACCAAGAGGCTATTCAGATAGCCATTCATGAAGCTGAAAAAAATAAAGGTGGCATTATTTTTTTTCCACCAGGCGAGTTTTTAGTGAATGTAAATCCATCTACTTCGAATCCGATTACCATAAATGAATCCAATGTCATTATAAAAGGAAGCGGTTTAGGGAAAGGTGGAACTATTGTTCATATGAAAGACCATATGCTACAAAGTTTCCCCGACCAACCGGAGTGGCAGGTAAACTACCTGATTAAATTTGTCTCTGAGACTAAAAATAAGTCGAAAACCAATATCACTGCATATTCAAAAGAAGGGGATTTTGTGATTGAGGTTGAAAATGCCGGTTTATTCCATAAAGCCAAATATATTCAATTAGAAATGCCATATAACCTTGAGGCTGTTTCAGCCTCCCTAGATGGAAAACCAATCAGACCACATTGGGAGAAAGTAAAGGAAAATGGGGTAAGCTTTATTGAAAACCATGAAATAGAAAGCATAAGGGGAAACAAAATTACTCTTAAAGATCCCTTGATCAATACTATTGAGGTATCAAAAAATTGGCAAGCAAATCAATATTTCCCTTTAGAAAATGTAGGGGTGGAAGATATTTACTTTAAAGCAAATTTTAAAGAAGCATACGAGCATCACAAGGATTTTATACACGATAATGCATGGTCCATAATTTCCATGAATTCGGTGGCGTCATCATGGGTTCGTCGTTGTAGATTTAGTAATATAATCGGGGCCGTTGCCTTAAACAATAGTTACGCATCTTCTATTCTTATATTACTTATAGATGGCAGTAGCGGTCATAAGCTTACCAATGTCACTACGTCCTCTAGAGTTTTAACGGGCTTGATTACCGATGCTACAGAAAGTGGTCAGTTTCATGGTGCCTCTAAGTCTCACAGAACATCGGGTTCTGTAATTTGGCGCGTAAAAACACCAAAACAAGGCTGGGATTCTCATGCCGATATCCCAAAAAACAACTTGGTAGATTTGTACGAAGGTTCAAAAATGACCAATCATGGCGGTTTTTATAAAAATGAACCTCACCACTTAAAGGGATTAACGCTTTGGAACTACAAAAGGGTAGGAGAAACACAAGACAATTACGATTTCTGGAAATTATCGGGCCCAAAACAGTTGTATTGGGGCTTTTCTGTTGTGAACCCCACGGTAGTTGGTATGCATGGTTCAAACACGACCTTCAATCAAGAAAACTTAGGATACCTAGAAAGTTTAGGACAAGCCGTTTTTCCTGAATCTTTATACGAAGCACAATTAAAATACAGATTAGGGAAAACCCCAAAATGGATCGAAAAATATCTAAAAGAATGGTATAAAATCGAAAGGGAGTTGGCTTTGCAAAGGGTTGGGCAGGAATAGAACACTGTATTTTCTGCTAGTTAAATAGGGAAGGACTGCCATGATGGGTTTATTCCTTTGAGTAGAAGGCAAAAAAATAAAATATGTAAATAACGACAATAAAACTTATAATTATGACCATTAAAATAAGCTATTTAATAGCCCTGTTGCTTGGTGTTGCTATGGTGGGCTGCAAAGAGCAAAAAGAAAAGTCTGTCCATGTTGTTCAAGACAAAAAGAAGCCCAATATCGTTTTCATATACACAGACGACTTAGGTTATGGGGATATCAGTTCCTATGGAGCTACAACCGTTAATACTCCTAACATTGATGCCTTGGCCAAGGATGGCATTCTATTTACAAATGCTTATGCCACGGCCGCTACTTGTACCCCTTCAAGATATTCGTTATTAACAGGCGATTATGCGTGGCGTAAAAAAGGAACTGGGGTTGCTGCAGGAGATGAGGCGCTTCTTATTGATACCAAGAAAACAACCCTGCCAGATGTCTTAAAAACTGCTGGTTATAATACAGCTATCGTGGGGAAATGGCATTTAGGTCTGGGAGATGGAAATGGACCAAATTGGAACGGAAAAATTAGTCCTGGACCTTTAGAAATTGGTTTTGATTATTCGTATATAATTCCAGCAACGGGAGACAGAGTACCATGTGTTTTTGTTGAAAATCATCATATAGTTAATTTAGACCCTACCGACCCTGTAAAAGTTAATTATAATGAGAAGATTGGAAATTGGCCTACAGGGAAAGAAAATCCGGAGTTATTAACCATGGAACCTTCGCAAGGCCATAACAATACTATTGTAAACGGTATCAGTAGAATTGGTTTTATGGAAGGTGGTAAAGCCGCTTTATGGGATGATGAAACCATCCCTATGGAATTGGTAGATAAATCTAAAAAATTTATTAATTCTAGTAAGGATCAACCATTTTTCTTATTGCTATCGACTCATGACATACATGTGCCAAGAGTGGCCAACAAATTGTTTCAAGGGAAAAGTGGCATGGGCCCAAGAGGAGATGTTATTCTTCAGTTAGATTGGACCGTCAAGGAAATTATGGAAATACTAAAATTCCAAAACCTACTGGATAATACCGTTATTGTTTTTTCGAGTGACAATGGTCCGGTTTTAGACGACGGATACCACGACGAAGCAAGAGAATTGGTAGGCGACCATAAACCTACAGGCGGATTAAGAGGAGGTAAATACAGTTCTTATGATGGTGGAGCTAAAGTTCCCATGATCATAAGATGGCCCGATGCCAAAGGAAAGGGTAGGATTTCTAACGCACTGTTTAGTCAGGTAGATTTTCTAAGGTCCTTTAGTACTTTGCTAGGGGTTGATGTAGACAAGGGCCAGGCGGTAGATAGCCAAAATATGCTGGCTGCTATAAATGGCGAAGACCAGAGCGGTAGAGGATCCCTGATACACGAGAGCTTTCAAGGTCCGTTATCCTATATAGAGAACGGGTGGAAATATATTCTGCCCCACGATGGACCTAAAATGGTGCCATGGGGACCTAAGATTGAGACGGGGTTTGAGACTAAACCACAATTGTATAATCTGGTAGAAGATCCTAATGAACAACATAATCTAGCGGATGAGATGCCAGAGAAGACCGCCGAATTACAAGAGAAATTGGCAATTGTAACCAAAGGTTCCTTTGTCAATGTTCACGAAGTAAATATTGTTGAATAGGGAGGTCTAGCAATGATTGGGCCGACCGAAGGCCTTATAACTTATAGTAGATTAATATGAGTTTTTAGGGCGTGTTTAAAGCCGAAAAAATGTAATAAAACAATAGACTTATAATATGAACATTGAGGCAAATCAAAGTAAAGATATAAGGAAACATTCCAAATTAGGAAACCTGCTGAAAAAATTATTGAACACTTTATTTTTTGCAGTGGTGTTGTTGGTATTCCAAATAAGCCAAGCTCAGAAATCGTCTGCATTAGGGGGTATAGATAAGGACAGGCCCAATATAGTGTTAATTATGACGGATCAACACCAGGCTACGGCAATTAGTATAGCAGGGAATACGGATTTAGAAACCCCTAATTTGGACAAATTAGCCAATAATGGGGTGCGATTTAATAATGCCTATGTAACCTTTCCGTTGTGCAGTCCCTCCCGTTCCAGTATATTCACAGGAAAAATGCCACATATTCTAGGGGTTAATTCCAATGTTTCAGGAGACAATAGAATGTCCGCTGAACATAAAGAACTGGGCTTAGGGCACATCATGCGGCAAGCAGGGTATGACTGTGCCTATGGCGGCAAATGGCATGCCCATGAGGCCGCTATTTCCGAGGGCAATGGTTTTGATAAAATTGCAGATTTTGGGGATATTCCTTTGGCCGAGAAATGTATCAACTATATGGCATCTAAAAAAGATGGCTACAAGCCCTTTTTTTTGGTAGCTTCCTTTGACAATCCACATAATATATGCGAATGGGCCAGGAACGAACCCTTGCCTTATGGAAATATTGCGCCTGTTGCCTTAAATAAGACGCCAAAATTACCTGTAAACTTTAAGAAATCGGAAACTTTTCCTGAAGCCCTACAAATTGAGCAGGAGATAGATAAGAAAGTGTACCCGACACAAAATTATACGGAGGAAGATTGGCGACAGTATCGTTATACCTATTACAGGCTGGTAGAAAAAGTAGATCGCGAAATTGGTAAGATTATAGATGCCATTGACGCTTTTGGGCTTGGTGATAATACCCTGATTATATTTACAAGTGACCATGGCGACGGAAATGCTTCCCATGGTTGGAATCAAAAAACTGCTCTTATTCAGGAAAGCGTTAAAGTGCCCTTTATTATGAGTTATAAAGGCAAAGAAGGTTTTAAGCAAGGCGTAGACCCTATGTTGATCAGTAATGGCTTGGATCTTTTTCCGACTATTTGTGATTATGCCGGAATTCCTATTCCAGAAGGGTTGCGAGGAGAAAGTATAAAACCCCGACTGGAAGGGAAAAAGAAAAGTAAAGAAAGGGACTTTGTAGTGGCAGAGACTACATTTGAAGGAAAGCAGGCCTATGGTACCTTAGGTAGGACCTTGATCGGTAAAAAATACAAGTACGTATTGTACAGTTGGGGAAAAAATAGAGAGCAGTTTTTTGATTTAGAAAAAGATCCTTTCGAAATGAAGAACTTGGTGAGTTCTAAAAACTATTCGGAAAAATTGGATGAGTATCGTCAAAAACTACTCGATTGGTGCAAGGATACCAACGATACGAAATTTTTGAGAAAAGTTTTACTACCTTCCAATAGTACTATAACATCCTCTGAACTGTTTGATCGGCCCTACTAGTTTTTGAAATATTGATTAAGTGCAAGGGTTTGATGCTATGGCTAAAGTCATCATTTGTAATACTTCTATTTCCCATGGTAGGAAAGTGTTGTCATTTAAATCAATAAATAATTGATGCAAAAATTTTAATTGTTGTCACCCAGTTTTTAACCCGATTTTGAAGATCCTAACAACTTGGTTTATATCTATATTGGGTCATTGAAGTATTATCGGATGTTACATGAATTTGCTACATTAAGCGAGTACATTTTGGGAAAGAATATAGTCAATTCATGGGCAATTATAACTATTTGGAAAATGAGATAAGATCTTGAGTTTTTTTTCTGGACCTACAGAATTTGACCAGGCCTTTTCAGATAGTACATTGGATAATGTTAATGAATAAAAATAATCAGTATACATCCAAAAATCTGAGTTAATTAACCTAGCCTAACCGGATATTTTACCACCAATCCCGAAAATCTTGATGGCTAATCCTGATTACTTTTCTCGTTGAAATGGGGGCAGTCCCATTTCCAATATTTGCGATTTGTTTATGCCAGTTTAAATACCGGATACCTCTTAATTTAAGGTTTCACGCATCTACTTTTTATGGCATTGAAATTCATTATGGATATATCGTTGGGCAAACCAATGTAGGTAAGAACTAGCTAGGGATGTGGTAATATAAAGACTGTGGTTGTACTTAATTGAAATTTAAAAAGGAAGTTTTTATATGAAAAAGTATTTTAAACTATTTGTTTGGACTTGGTTCTATGATAATTGTCAATTAAAGCTTCCCCAACTATTATGGACTTTTCCTTGGTTATGCAATCAAAAGTAATTTTATTGTAGGTAGTATACTCCTTAAGCAGCTTAGCCACATCCTCTTTGCTTAGAAATCCATTCTCTCTAAGGTGATCCAGTATGTCGCTATATTTATGCGAACTAAAACCATCTTTTAACATAAGCTTTATTTGAAGTTGTACTATTGTTCACTCTCACTCTCCCAGTCCTTAATGTACATATCTAAATGGAGAAGTATAAAATTCACCCTTTCATTATAGAATTTCATAGGATCATATTTATTGTCAACAGCGACCAGCTTACTTTGAACCCATGTTTTGAGCTCTTTATATTCGGGGTGCTTGGGTTTGTTCATGATTTTAAGAAAATCATAAAAACGGGGTAATCCCCCAACATCCTCCGGGGGACAGCTCAAATTTCCCGAGCAACATATAGGAAATGGAATTGAAAGGTCTTCTATAATTCTCTCCAAGGTCAAGGAATGCTGCCAATAATCCCCAAAATCATAGAGGTAGTCCAATTTCTGTCCTTGTGATTTTAGGACATCACCGATTTTTATGGTCTTGGAGTCTATAATCTCATTTGGTCCGTTAAAACCATCCTCCTCGTATTGTTGGCCTATACGATAGCTGTCAATGCTAAATTCATACAGGTGATAATTTTCCCATCCCATTACGATTTGAACGGTATGGTGAAGTTTATAAAATGTGAAATCCGATGGGATCAAAAATTCCCGAGATATAGTAGGATGACTGCCCTCTAGCTCAATCCTAAATTTAAATATGCTACTCAACTCTTATTCATTTAAGCTGTGCAATTTATGACATAATGACCAACATTTTCCTTTATTTGGCCTTTTGATTTGATAAAATCCTGAGTTTTTCAAAATAATTGTCCCAAAGTTTCGTATCGTATTCTGAATGGTTCGATGGATTTGTTGCGTCGTCATAAAAAAATACCTTAGTAATAACATTGTTTTCATCCATGTGAACGGAGGTAGGTCCGTCTGCCAGTTGAATCAACAGTTTATCGGAAAGCTTACCATAATTGGTGTAAACAAAATCACCATCAGAAAAAGACTTAAAGGTGTCATTCTCGCCCAAGGGCTTGTACTCTCTATTAAAAGCCGCCCAATGGCCGTTATTGTCTCTCTTAATGCCGTAAGGCAGATTGATTTTGAAGAAATTACTAAGTGCCATAGTTATTAAACTTTATGGATTAATGGAATATGTATATAAATAAATATTATAATCGAAACAGCTGTTTAAGTGTTAGCCTGAACTTAAAGCTTGCTTATTTTTTGTCCTATCAAATATGAGATTAAATTCAGACTTATATTTTACCAAAAGTATAATGATATACTATTTAAGTCACCATTAAAAATACTAAAATTAGGATAAATTGATCCAAAATGATCATTTGAGCATTACTAAGATTGCCATGGTACTATACTTTTCATAATTATCCGTCTGTTCATAGATTGCTGTGTGAACTCTATTCCATTCTAAAGGTTGGTTTTGATTGTTCAATTATTTTCAACGAATATTAGTGTAGGCAAAGGTTTTGGCATCGGCGGACTTAATATGTTGAAAATTACATCAAATAAAAATTACAGATCACTTTTGCTTTTTTAGTACAAACAACTTTAGACCAGTTATAAAGAGAGTAATTGGAATTAGACCAGAAATAAATACCAGGATCCTTCCCCATAACCCTCCAATTTCCCCTATATGGATGGGATAGAATTGCTCAGCGATCCGATTACTATTGGAATCTGTTTGAAAATCCGTGAGGCTGGTAATTGTTCCTTTTTGATCAATTTTCAGTTCCTTGGTTTTTCTTAGCCCTTCCATTAGGAATCTATCTTGAATATATCTAAAATGATATCCTTCCTGTTTGTTTTTGGGAAGAATGACAGTACGAAGATCATAGTCTTTATCAGGATTGAGTAGATATTCTTTATGGCTAATTGGGCTTCCAATTTTAAGTTCGTTTTGCACTGACTTCGGTTTTGCTGAATCATTGAATATGCTAAGTGCCGTTTTGTAGTAGGTATTATAGGTAAAATAAGCACCAGTAAAGGCTATGGCCATAAGTGGGGCAAAAAAGCTAGCTCCAATTGCCTTATGAAGGTCATAATTTAATTTCTTTTTCTTAGCTGTCCATTTTATTTTGAATCCCTTGATTAAATTAGTCCTATAGGTTTTCCACCACAAATAGGCACCAGAACTTAACAATAACAGGAAAAATAAAAGAGTGCTGCTTCCAGTAATATACTTTCCAATTTTCGGAATTCCCAGGGTGCGGTGAAAGTTCAATAAATTTTCAAAAAATTCAATGGAACTCGATTTTTTGCCCAAAAGCGAGCCAGAAATGGGATGATAATAATTGGTCTCACCATTTGTGTATTCCAGGGAAATAGTCTTTTGCTCCCGATAGGGCAAGTTTATTTTGGTCAGACTATCCTTATGTTGTTCAACTAAATTGTAAGCCGTCTTGTAGAGATTATTTTCAACAAAAGGTTTAATAGGCTCGATGGTCAATAACTCTGGGTTGAGCATAGCGCTTAGTTCAGGTTGCCAAATATATAGAGAACCTGTCAACCCGGAGATAGAAGCGATTAGGCCGCATGTTAGACCCAGCCACAGATGTAAATTCCTGATAAACCTGTTAAAAGTAATCAAAGAAGCTATTGTTTAATTAGGCCCCATATATGATGATAGTCGAACATGGGGCCTATGGTTTAAAAATTGTACCTAAGTCCCAGTTTTGCGTTGGCTCCTTCTCCAACCCCCGTAAAGGTTTTTAAAGGGGCGGCCCACTGAGATCGGGCAGGTAGGTAGTATTCGTTCAATATATTGTTGACCCCTAATGAAAGGGATAAGTTCGATTTTAATTGATAGGCCATAGAAAGGTTCAGTAAAGTATAGCCACTCACAGGGAATTGTGTATGTCTATAGGCCCAAGTATCGTTAGTATCGATAAAGGGATCAAATCGGTTTCTGTCACCCAGATTGGTCATTCTAAGCGATGTGTTTAATTTTTCTGTGGGCTGCCAGTTAATATATGTGGTCCATTTTGGAGCGGCTATAACATCACCTCCCAAATAGGTTAAGTTATTCTCATCACCAACACTATGGGTTAGGCCCTCTACGTAGGAATATGAAGTTCCTATTTGCCATTTCTTGTCCCAACTAAAATAATCTATGGATACCTCACCTCCATAAATTCGTTGTGGTTGTTTAGAGGGTACAAAGGAATTGATCTCATCCACAAATACAACACCTGTGCCCAAGTTGGAGGTGCTGTAATAGCCGACGGCCTCTAGTTGAAAGTTATTGAACTTGGATATAAAGCCAAATTCATAGTTATTGGTAACCGCTGGTTCCAACTGTATATCATTTATGTTATTGGCCACAGCAGACCTCAATATAGAGCCAAGGTCGGCAATGGAAAAACCTTGGGAGTAACTTATATAAGGTGTAAATTCCTGATGCTCTATATACCGGGCACCTATGTTGAAGGCCAGATTGTTGAACTTAAGTTTACCACCTTCCACAGCTACAGATGGACTGAAATTGCCATCGCTTTTGGCTGAATAGGGAAGGGTGTTGTAATCTACGATATCCATATTCATATCGTCATATCGCAAACCTGCTTTAAGAACCCATTGGTTCTTAAGTTTTATGGTAGATTGCGCGTAGGGCGCCCAACTCATCAAATCGATATTTGGAACCCATAGCCTTCCATCCAAAAGCCCTTGATTGGTTTTGTCCTTTAAAAGGTCTACGCCGTAGGTCAAAGTTATATTTGTTGGGCCATATGCACCAAAACTGGTATTGAAGTTGGGTCTGATGCCATATTTTTTGGCATTTATTACGGATTGTCCACCGTTTTCGAATTTGTCGGAATAGAAGAATACGTTCTCGGTGTTTTGATAATATAGGTCTGTTTCAAAATTGGTAGTTCCCTGGAATATATTTTTGAGACTATATTTTAATTGTCCATTGACCAAGGTCGTCCCAGTAGGTTCTTCACCAACAATGGTCCCCTTTACGCCATAACCAGGAACAAGCGTATAATCCCCATTCTCATTAAAGACTTCTACCTCCGCTG
Organism: Arenibacter flavimaris; assembly: GCF_030291335.1. Lineage (NCBI taxonomy): Bacteria > Pseudomonadati > Bacteroidota > Flavobacteriia > Flavobacteriales > Flavobacteriaceae > Arenibacter > Arenibacter flavimaris. Next base: position 14,443 of record NZ_JASWIM010000030.1, on the reverse strand, counting down.
CCACCGGAATGAAGGGGCTATCTTGAGCGGAATGGTAGATATTACCACTAAGGGTAAGTTTTTGTTGTTCTGTTAGTAAATATTCCAGTTTTCCAAATGTGCTATAAATATCGGTGTTGTCAAAACCATATGTAGGGAGAATGGGAACTCCATCTGCATCGTATTTATTACCCGTCTGTTCCAAACTGCCGCTGATGTAGTAACTGAATCTATTCAAGTTGCCCTTTAGGGACTGATGTATGCCCCAGCCTAAGGCATCATTTGTTTTAGCCAAATTGGCGGAGCCCCAGATATTGGTAGTGCCTTCAATTTTTTTATTGGAAGCTGGATTCTTGGTGATATAATTGATAAAACCGCCATTGCCCCCATTTCCGAAGATGGATGTGGCTCCTTTGATTACTTCTACACGGCTTATGTCATTGGGATTTACTGATTTTATTCCCAGTTGCCCATTTCTCAATGGGGTAGATTGGGGAATGCCATCGACCATAACCAATAGTGATCGCCCTCTGAGGGTTTGACCCCAATTGGAAAAGGTACCTGTAGAGGCGGCAAGACCCGGGACGGTAAATTCCAGTATTTCGCTGATGTTGGAGGTAGATTGAGCAAACTCCTCCAATTTGGCAAGGCCTACAACGGTAACGGATGCCGGAATTTCAGAAAGATATTCGGAATGCCTGCTGGCGGAAACCACTACTTCATCCAAATCGTTCAGATCTTCTTGTAAAACTACATCATAATTCAAGGAAGAATTCGTCTCTATCGTGATTTTTTTAGTTTGAGTTTGGTATCCAAGCATTCTCACGATAACCGTCCATGATCCTTCCTCAATGTCTCCAACTTCATAATCACCATTTAAGTCGGTCATGTTGCCCTTGTTCAATTCGGAAATATAAACGGTTGCACCTATAAGTGGTTGATTGGCTTCATCTGTAATCTTACCTTTGATGCTAGCTTGCGGGAACGCATAAAAAGAGAGTAATAAGGCTACGGCCCAGGTTATAATTTTCATTCTATTCTTATTTAGATTAATTTAAAACAAGGAGCAAATATAGAGTCCAAATAAATAGTCACAAAGAAATATTTGCATTAGTTTTTAAATAGCCTCGGTAAGTAGATTTGTAATAAGGCCTAGGTCGTTAACAATAGTGATGCCATAATCTCCAAAAGACCTTGTCAGATATGCAAAAAAAAAACAGCGCTAATTATGGTTTTTCAGAACTTACTTTTATCGTAATTGTTTTTCTGTATGACTATTAAATTGGGTAAGTCGGTTTAAGTTGGGCATAGCAAAAACAATTAGTGTACCCAAGGGTAATAAACCTTTTAATTGATAGTAAGGTCGACAAAAAGATTTAATTAAAAAGTGGAAAATAATGAATAGAGGAACCAATTACTAGATTCTATTCTTATGCACCACTATACGACAACGCAACTAATTCCAAGATTTATCATCTATAATAAATTTATAACATAACTTTTAAAAGAAATGAGTAGAGTACATCTATATATAGGCTTAATACTTTTGGGCTTGTTTTTTACCAATTGTCTAAAAGATGAAGTAATTGATAAAGAAAAAATTGTTGAAATAGCAATTTACCCTGAAACTGGATATGGTGCAAGTTTACTGAGTGATATTTGGACCCAACCTATTATTTTTTCTGACAATGATGACAATCAAAAACAATTGTTGGTTGATATAATTTTTGAAGGTCTGGATATTGGCTATGAAAGGGGATATAAATATACAATAAGGGCTAAAAAAGTGTGGATGCACGAACCGCAGCAAGACGTTTCCTCGATTAAGTATGTTTTTATTGACCTTCTTTTCAAAGAGAAGGTTATTACTGAAAATAGTGAAGAGAACATGGAACTTTTTGTATCCTCTGAAACTGTCCAATTTACGCCTAAATATCCTGGCGAATTTGAAGCTGATCAATCTCCAAAGATTTATAAGGCTTTACATACAAAGAAGCCTGGATCAGATAATTGGATGACTCTACCCCAGATTGAAGGGTTCGACTTCGAAGAAGGTTATGAGTATGTGTTAAATATTAAAAAAATCACACAAGCTGATCCATACTTAATTAGGTTTGTATTATTGGATATAAAATCGAAAACACTAAAGAACTAAAGAAAAATAACGCATGATATAAAGTAGAGCCGAAAAAGGTTTAAGGGTAATGCCCAGGTCATTACCTTCATTAAGTTCAAGGTGACTTGCTAACGAATTTCTCCGAAATCCCTTTCAGATTTTATTGCCAGTATTGTATGATATTACGCAAAAACCTATATAAACGTGAAAAACGAAATACTACAGTACCTTTCAAAATATACTAAAATTACTAATGAGTTAGAATGTGCAATTATAAAAAGTACTTTTATTGAAAAATTTAAAAAAGGAACAATCCTACTTAATGAAGGAGATATTTCAAATGAATGCTATTTCTTATTAAAAGGTTGTATAAGAAGTTATATTATAGAAAATGGTGAAGAAAAAACTATTGAATTTTATACGGAGGAACAAGTGGTTACGCCAACTAACTATGGAAAATCCACACCATCAAACTGTTATATAGAATGTGCGGAAAATGTCATAGTCAGTGTAGGTAATCCTAAATTGGAAAAAGATACATTTTTACAATACCCACAATTAGAGTCCTTATCGAGAGTAATTGCGGAGGTTGTCTTGGCTAAGAATCAAGACTCCTTTGCTAAGTTTAAGACATCTAGTCCTGAGGAAAGGTACTTGAATATGCTACAAGACAGACCTGAATTAATTCAGCGAGTTCCTCAACACCAAATAGCTAGTTATTTAGGTATAAAACCAGAATCATTAAGCAGAATAAGAAAGAGAATAATTAACAAGAATTAATTTCTTAACTAAAGTCAATGAATTGAATATTATATCCATCTACTTTTACAGTATATGGAAAATAAACAATATCCAAAAATAGCTGGATTTCTAATTTTTATCGGTTTAACAACTGGTGTTTTAAGCATTGTTCCCTCTGTTGAAAGTGAAAATTATCTTGGAATTGTTTATCAAAATAAAACCGAAGTCTTAATTGGAGCACTTTTTCAATTTCTTCTAATTCCCATCTATATAGGTTTCACCTTAATATTTTATTATCTATTAAGACAGTATAACAGCATTCTTTTAATCGGGTTTATTGGATTTCGATTCATGGCTGGAGTATTTCAGTTATTAGGAATAATATTATTACCGGTATTTATCCTTTTGAGTGAAAAATATTCGACTGAAATAAATTCCAATCTAATTTATGAAACAGCCGGTGAAATATTGAAATTTTCTAGAGATTTAATTAATCACTTAGGCGTAATTATAGCAACAGGATTAGGAAACTTACTTTTATATAGTATACTTTATAAAGAAAAGAATATTCCTATCTGGCTATCCTTATGGGGAATAACAGGAAATGTATTAATAATGATAGCTGGCTTTTTAATTTTATTCCAACTAATTGAAGTCATTTCAACTGAATATATAATTATAGCAACTCCTATTTTAGTACAAGAAATAATTTTGGCTATCTGGCTTATAAAAAATGGGTTGAAGCATACAAAAATGTCATTTTAAGAATAGTCTCAATACCACTAAATATTTGTAATCAAACTTTAAATAAATAATATTTTCCTAAATTTTATGAAAAAATCCTTTTTAATAACAGCTACGCTATTTTCAATTCTTATAGTCAATGGACAAAATCAAAACGATACAGTTCCTAGATTATTCGAAAATAGTAATGAACTGAAAATTAATGTATATTTCACGGCTCTTGGTTTGTTTGAAGGAACTTATGAAAGAAATTTAAACAGTAAATCATCATTAGGAATAACTGGATTGTATGCTTTTAGCCAAAAATACGATGAGGATGTAAATTTCCAAATATCGCCATTTTATAGGAGATACTTTGGTAAAAAATATGCTTCAGGTTTTTTTACGGAAGGATTTGCAACACTTGGCTCAACCGATGGTAAACAATTAATGGATTTCAATGGAAACATAACTGAGAATGAAGGTCCTGATGTAATCGATTTATCCCTCGGTTTTAGTGTTGGTTTCAAATGGGTTACCAAAAGTGGAATTACTTTTGAGGCTTTATTTGGAATGGGAGGGAATTTATTCAATGCCGATAAAACAGACCATAACATTATTAATCGTCGCGCGATAGGCATAGGTTACCGATTTTAGAGAGCATATAAACGCTATACAATACCTAGTCTTATGAATAGCAATAGACTATCCCTATAACTTTAGTGACTATATTAATTTTTTGCTTTTAGTCAGTTCGTAATGTTGATTTTGGTGTGTTAGTTTGTTGATAAACCTTTTCAGGTTTTTGCTTGGTTGTCAAATATTCAAAACCATATTTAACTTGGTAGGCAGGTCTTATGTTTGATCGACCTAAGATTAGAACATTACTCGCATCTATACGATTATAGGTTATAAATATCCCGTCCACTTGATAAAAAAATGTGGTACCCGCCAACGGTGTGACCACTCAGGTTGTTTTGTGGTACAGGCTTTGAATAGTTCGTAGAGAGCTTTGATAACGGATTTATGCCCATCATTTATTCCATTGCCTCTATACTATAAACGGCCTCCGTCTTTATTACCGCCAGTGTACTGCTCAGCATTAACCTAGCTACCTTAAAATCAATGTACTTCAGGTTCCTCCTAAAGTGCCTGTGGTAATGGCCTACAATACAACAGCCAACTGTTTAGCCTGTCAGGCCGCCTCTACGAAATATGCCCGGATCAAACAGTATACCCTTGATGTTATTTCCAGTGCCCTATAATGGGTTCAGCCCACGGAAGCTGGGTTAATGAGCTGTGAACACCTTTCATATTTATCAAAACACCTCTGGGTGTAGTAATCTAGGTGTTCGTGTACTTCCACAACATTGACCTTAAGCCTTGAAAAATTTATGACCACATGCTTCAATATAAGTTCGGGTTGGGAGGCATGAAAAAAGATAAGCCTGAAAAAAGATCCGTGGAACAATGAATCTACCGGTACCGTTTGTGTATTTCGACATCAATGAATAAATTAGGTGTGGCAGTAAATTGAGTAGTCATTTCGTTTTGGTTATAGCTGTAATTTTAAGATATGTACTTACTTCTTTTTCGTAAGTGCTATAAACTATGGCAGGGAAAGTGGTAAATACAAGTTTTGTGATTTTAAGCAATTTTGGTGCCAATCGAAATGAAGGTGCCATGAAAACGACCATGCCATGAAAACGACCAAAAGAATTTCACGAAAACCGTAATAGTACATTAAAGCCAATACATCTTGTTTTTTTTTAAATCAAGTGTGACTTTTTCAATTTTCAAACGAATAATACAGAAAACATCATTTGTTAATGAAATTGAACGAAGAAAATTTTTTAAAGATCTTAAACGGAAATCAAGGAATAGTTCTTAAGATAGTCAATTCTTATTGCAAGGATATGGAAGATAGAAACGACCTTATTCAAGAAATTACTTTGCAATTATGGAAATCCTGGAAAAATTATAATGACGAATATAAAATATCTACCTGGATGTACAGGGTTGCTTTAAATGTGGCTATTTCATTTTATAGAAAAACATCTCGAAAAAAAACCTTATTCACGCATTAAATGAAGAATCAATTTCTATTGGTAATAATGAAGAAATTGACTCATCAGAAAACATAAGGCAACTATATCATTTTATATCAAAATTTAACGCTTTAGATAAGGCATTAATATTATTGTATTTGGATCTATGTAGTTATGAGGAAATTGCTTCGATATTAGGAATTTCAAAAACTAATGTTTCTACAAAAATATCGAGAATAAAAAAACACCTAAAAAAGGAATTCAATCTAAAAAAGTAAAAAAATGAATATACAAGATTTACAACAACAGTGGAACGAACACGGAAATCAAGACGATTTAGTTACCAAACTATTTAAGGAATCTAGACATCTCAAAATTGATATTTTGTTAAAAAGGAATATATTGAATAGTATTCTTTTTGTGCTACTAAATCTAATTATAAATATATATGTTTGGTCAGTTTTAATTTTCAATTTTGACAATATTTCGGCAAGGTATATCGGAATATTATTGCTCATTTTGACCTATGTGGTCTTATTCAAGAACATTCGACAACTAGACTTAATTTATAAAATTAATAACTCAAAGCCTGTTGTTGAAACGCAAAAGTTAATTGGAAAATTAAAAGTTGAAAGAGTGAGGCACAACAGGTTTATTTTTGTTTTCAGCAACTTGTTTTTTTGGTCTGTAATCATCTTGATCTATAAATGGGATTTAGCATTGTTAATTCCTTATCTATGGGAAGAAGCCTCAATTGTAGTAATCATTCATGTCGGTTTTTCAATCATTTGGCTTCCGCTATCTATTTGGATATTAAACAAGTACGATGAAGAAAAATATTCCAAGTTTTGGAGTCGTTTGAACCGGGAATCGTACTTATCCGACCAATCATTGAACACTTCATTGAATGATGCACTATCTTATTTAAAAGAGATCGAAGATTTTGTAAATTAAATGTGCTACAATACCACGTACTATGAAAAATATTAGTTCATATCACCATTTCTAAAAATATAGCAACATCGTAACCGACCTGAGAATAGACTGGTGTAATTAAGTTTTGCCTTCGGATATCACCCGGATAATAAGTATTAAGGGATCCTGTTTCCTGGCTATGGGTGTGGACATGTATTCAAGAATAATCACAGGCTTTGATCTAATTGGTGTCTTGAACTTAATGGATGTCTAAAGGCGTTTAAAAGGGGTTTTTTACCTTTAGCAAGTTAAGCGGTCTATTTTTCCTTTGGACTGGGTTATTCAGTATTGTACCAATATATACGCTGGGATGCTTATAAGATAATGAGGGTCATAATTTTGACAGAAGAAAACCTTTGTTATGAATACACTGTGATAGAAAAAGGTAAACGGAATCCGAATAGACGAATTATACCTCGACCATACCTTTACTGTTGCAATTCAAGTTAAAAAGTCGACGAAAACACAATAGATTTGTACAGCAATAAAAGATTACATTTGGCTATGGATTATATAAGAAATCTAATTACGGCATGAATTTGTGCCTTAAATTAGGCCTTAATCTATTGGCTGCATTATAGTACGCGGCATTTAAAATCAAACAATTCCCACTTCTTTCCAAAATATAAAACTAGATTCGTAATGTGAAGATTTTACTAATTGAAGATGAGCTACAATTGCTCAATAACATAAAGGAATCATTAGAAAAGGAAGATTTTCTAATCGAGACTGCTATGGATTTTAATAAAGGATTACATAAGGCTCTAATTTATGACTATGACTGTATTCTTTTAGATGTAATGTTGCCAAACGGTAGTGGAATTGACGTTTTAAAAGAACTAAAAAAAAATGGGAAATCAGGTAATGTAATAATCATTTCCGCTAAAGACTCTCTAGATGATAAATTACTTGGCTTAGAACTTGGTGCGGACGATTATCTAATAAAACCTTTTCATCTTGCAGAATTGAATGCAAGAGTTAAAGCAGTGATACGAAGAAAGAATTTAAAAGGAAACAATAGCCTTGAGTTTTTGAATGTGACTTTAAATATAGATGAACGAAAATTTACGGTAGATCAAAATGAAATACATCTAAATAGAAAAGAATTTGATTTGCTCTATTACTTTTTGCTCAATAAAAATAGGCTGATTACAAAATCTGCTCTAGCAGAGTTTGTTTGGGGAGATAATTCAGACGACTCCGATAATTTTGATTTTGTATATTACCAAATTAAGAATTTAAGAAAAAAGCTAACAGAATCTCAAGCGCACATTACCATTGAAGCGGTATATGGTGTAGGCTATAAACTTACAGAACAATGAAATTACTCAATCATTCTGTAAAATACCTTTCTATCGCTTTATTCATACTTGTTACCTTATGGTCTGTGGTATTTTATTTTTCAATGTTCAGTCAAGTAAAAGGTACTATGGACGAAGAATTAGAAAACCATAAACGACTTATAATCCAAAACGTTATTGATGATCCTGAAATCCCATTAAAAGATAAGTTTGATGAAAATTTATATACGCTTCAAAAAATAAACTCTGAGAAGGCATTAATAGCTAAGGATACCTATTCTGATACTAAAATTTATATGCAAGATGCCGATGATGAAACTCCTGAATTGGAGCCCGTAAGAATGTTGTCAACGGTATTTAAAGCGAATGAATCATTCTACCAACTTAAAATTGCTAATCCCATCATAGAACAAAATGACCTAATTAAAGCTTTGTTGTGGAATGTGATGGGACTTTATATCGTCCTTATATTAGGTATAGTTTATATAAACAATATTACCCTTAAAAAAATATGGCAACCATTCTATATTCTAGTTTCGGAGCTTAAATCCTTTAAAATTGAGAAATTAAAGCCATTATCGTTAGAAAAAACCAAAATTAAAGAGTTCAATGACTTGCAACGAGCAGTAAATCTAATGGCCGAAAATAGTCTTAAGGTTTATGCCCAACAAAAGGAATTTTTAGAAAATGCGTCCCACGAATTACAAACACCTCTTGCCATCGCAAGCAATAAATTAGAACTATTGTTTGAAAATGAAACGCTTCCCGAGAATCAAGCAGAAAAAATAACGGAAACATATCAAATTTTACAGCGATTAATCAAACTAAACAAATCTCTATTGCTACTTTCTAAAATAGAAAACAAACAATTTTCTGAAATTGAAGAAATAATTATAAACGAAATCGTAAAACAAAATTTAAACGAATTGGAAGGTCTTGTAAACTATAGAAATATAAAACTTGATTTTACCGAAGAAGCAAAATTAACAATCCTAATAGATAGAACACACGCCAATATTCTTATTTCAAATCTATTTAAAAATGCGATTTTTCATAATGTAGATAATGGTATTATAGAAGTTGGCATAACAGCAAATAGGATGTCGATCAGTAATACAGGATATCCTATTGCTTTAGATAAAAACAAAATTTTTAATCGCTTTTATAAGGAAACTACTTCAAATAAAAACACAGGACTTGGTTTGGCTATTGTTAAAACGATAGCGAATCTATATGATGCTAAAATCAACTATCATTTTACTGGAAAAAAACATTGTTTTGAATTAATATTTGATTAGCTAAATAAATTCCCAAGTCTTTCCAAAATCACCCTCTAGATTTGTGGTATTAATGAATCAAGAAAATTTAAAAATGACAAAGCAATTAAAATTAATATGTTTACTTTTTACAGGAACGGTAATGTTCGGCCAAGACTTTTCTGCAAGTCAAATACCATCTGTAGAAGTAGATCAGTTTATCATCGATTTTCCAAAAGCCAAAGATCTAGAAAGGGAATTAACCAAAGAGATAATAACTTCAATAGAAAAAGTTTTCTTACCGCAACTATAGATGATGCAAAAATTAATAACTGAATATGAGAGAGTTTCCTGCACAGTAGAAATTGAAATAGGAAATCAAAACCAAAATTTATTTTTAATCCAATACGGAATTATAATTTAATAAGAAGGTATATGAAATCATTTAAAACATTAATAGTATTAGCTCTTGCTGTTTTTTTAACATCTTGTTCCAAAGCTGACGACAACATTAACGAAGTGGCTTTGTCAGAAAGCGAAATCCCGGCTTGTATATTTGCTTACAAAAAAGAACATTTTCCAGATCATGCCTTAATACGGGTAATAAAAGATGCTGAATTGGGAAATAATACTTATGAGGTATATTTAACAGGTAATTTGGAATTGGATTTTAATGTAAATTGTGAAATCATAGACATTGACGGTAATATGAAATTGCCTAAATCGGTAATTCCGCAGGCCTTGTTCGATTATGTGATTCAAAACTATTCAGCCAATTTCATTACAGATTGGGAGTTAGAATTTAACCATCAGCAAATCGAGTTAGACAACGGTATGGAGTTAGAATTTGAAATGGATGGTGCTTTTAGGAAAATTGATAATGACTAAAGCCAATACACTGGCTAGAAAAAAGTATAAAAGCAATAGCGGTTCAGGTGCAAACTCGAACCGCTATCGTATTTAACTAATTATATGGCCTATCAAATAGTAGTTGCTTCTGTATCCGCTGTAGCTCTTATAATGTCTCATTTTCCCCTCGTTAGCGGGAATGCTTTATGTCAGGATGTTTCGGTGGCTAGTTCCGGCCGTTCCGTTTAAATATGGACCACTTATGATGGAAAGCCACTATAAATATTCCCTAGTTAAAAGCAAAAATTCATAAATTGTGAGGAATATAAAGGATCAAAGTTTAATTTTAAGGTCAGGCGAAAACCGGCACCACATGGTTCAACGGCTGACTACATCAAGCAGCACCTGTGGCTTTCTTCATATAATTCTATTATGTTAGGTCTCATTAATTTGAAATGACAGACAGAAAGGAACATATTAAAACAAATATTCAAGTTCTAAGAAATGAGCTCGAACAACTTTTTGCCTTTTTTGAGCAAGGCCATGATTATAAAATAATGGTTTATGAATTTTGGAATGCAAAGGACATTCTTGGACATATAACTTTTTGGCATGAGAGTTTTGCAAGGAATATTTCGGATTTAGGCAAGGGCATTGAACCAAAACCGTTGAAAGGAAAGTTGTCGGAAATCAACAAACAAAGTGTTGAAACAACAAAAAACGAATCCATAAACAACTTAATCAAACGTCTGAAGGATGCTCAGAATACTATTGAAGCATTTATATATGCAGATACAATCAATATGATTCCATATAAAAAGGACTCACGGGATTACTCAAAGACTGAGCATTTGGAAGTCGTCTCTAATCATATTCACAAACATTTAAGAGATATTCTTAATACTTATGGCAAGACCAACAAACAAAACTGAATTACTCGATTTAGGCAAAAAAAACTTTGAACTTCTTAGGGATTTCATTGACGGCTTTTCTGAGAAAGGACAGAATTCAGAATTCCCAATAGGAACAATGAATAGAAATATCCGGGACGTATTGATGCATCTTCATCATTGGCATCTTATGATGATTGATTGGTATACAATCGGAATGAAAGGTGAAAAACCAGAAATGCCAGCTAAAGGTTACACTTGGAGGACCGTCCCAGAACTAAATAGGTGGATTTGCGAAAAATATAAGGACACCTCTTTAGAAGATGCCAAGAAAAATTTCAATTCAAGCTACGAAAAAGTTAGAAGTTTGATCGAGAAACATGGTGACGAAGAACTATTTGAAAAGAAAAGGTACAAATGGACTGGAACTACTTCATTGGGAGCATACTTCGTCTCAGCTACTTCGAGCCATTATGACTGGGCTATTAAATTGATAAAGAAAGCGAAGAAGTGAAACCAGGCCCAACACCGTGCATGCCATAATAGCCCATAACCATGCAATTACTAATATACAAATACCTTAGGGGTAATTTACTTTAAAATTTTTAGGAGCAGCGCAGACTTATCTAGGTAGGCGATTATACAGATGTCATCCTCGTGCCTTTGTATATATCCACCAAAACTTTAATTGGAAGAATTAAAAGGATCAATATCAAATAGCAAGGTAAGTGCAATAACGACACCGCTAAGATCAATGGCGGATTAAATAGGCCTGCGCATTTTGCTTACGTGATTTAATCCTATGATGTTATCAAACATTTGAAATCACTTTAAATTATCTGTGCAATATGTTCGAATGGATTCTAAAGATTCTCTTGCTATTATTAAATCTCTGGGGTCAATTTGATAATTTTTATATCTTGAATTATGGCAAAGGTCATACAGATCATTATAACTATTCCAAATTTCAACAGTAGTGTTATGCTTTACAAATTTCTTCATTACGTCATGAGGAGTTCCTTGACAAAATCTTGAAAAAACCTGTTTATACTCATTATATGAGCTAAAATCTCTTTTTTTTCCTTCATCCTCTTTTCCTGGATGTAAATATGAATCGGGAAAAAGACTGCCCTCGAAAAATTTGAGTGAACAATAAAATGCAGTTGTGATTTCCCAATCAGGGAAATCAGTCGATTGTTTAATGTAATTGTGAGCGTTTAAGTTGTGGGATGCGTGGTCAAATGCATTATACTTTTTCTGTGCCATATTTAAAAATAAAGCCATCAGAAGTAACATTATCTACCATTAGTTCTTCCGAATTAGACATAAATGAAAATGTCAAATCAATTCTACTATTGGTGCTATTAATGTGCTCAGATATTTTATAGGAATTCCAGCGTTTTTCCTTTGAATAAAAATCTTCTTCATTAACAATTACTAGACACTTAAAAGTATTGAAATTGATGATCTTCAAGTACATGTCCTTAACATCTACCTCAATTTCTGATAATTTGGATTTTAATAAAGAGGATGAATGGGCCGCTGATTGAATATTCTTCTTGAAATCAACTTCTACTTCTTTTTGAAAATCTTCACGACCCCTTACATAGGAAGAATGTAAAAGTTCACTTATGGTAAGTTGTTCTCCAACAATACCAAAGTCTAAAAGATTTAAGTTATTCTCTGATTTACCCAACATAAAAAGTGCGCTTTCAATTAAAGTCCAATTGCTAAAATTATACTATTCGAAAACTCGTGCAAAAGTAATGATTCTGTTTGTGAAAAACAATAGTCCTAATATTGACTGTAATTCAGATAAAAATACCAAATTAAATGAATAAAAAAAATGATTATCTACAAAGTATAAAAAAATAACAAGTTTAACAGCAATACAATGTTTAAACTTTATCTATAAAAGCTATATGATAGGAAAAGTATGCGTTTGTTTCAACACTACTTTTTCCAAGTGATCCGAGAGTGTCCAATGGCTTAAAATCGTTGCCCGACTGTTTGAGATTTTTAGAACCAAATCGCAGGTATTATATAGCGGTAGCGAGTGCCAAACCGCCGTAAAGTGGATTTCTAATTAACCAAGGTTTTGGGTGTAATGGAAAAAGCTTATGTTTTTTTAGAATTATATAGGTAGTTTAGCAATATTTATAGCCTACATGAACGGGCTGCTTTTACTTTTACGGAAGGCAGTAAATCAAACAAACACTTCTTTAAATTTTAGATTATATTAGTGGACAACTACATTAATAATGGAAACAAAGCAGATTTGAACTTCTGAAAATTCACCCAATATGGCGGATATATAATTTGCCATTGGCACTCAATTGAAAATCAACCGAATATGAAAAAGACATTTTACTTTATACTTATTACGATTTTGATATTTAGTTGTAGAAACAGAGGAGTGCTATATAATGACCCAATACCACTACACGATAGTTTAAGGATTTCTTCACAATTTGTGAACGAAGACAGATTAATTAATATTTGGACACCACCAAACTATAAATTTTCGACCGATAGCTTTCCAGTTCTTTATATGCCTGATGGTGGAATAAACGAAGACTTCCCACACATAGCTAATACATTGGAGTCATTATTATCTGAAAATAAAATTCCCCCTTTTATATTAGTTGGAATTGAAAATACCGAAAGAGGGCGTGATTTGACCGGATTTTCGGAAGCTGAATATGACAAGCAGTTTTGCCCAATTACAGATGGAGCTAAAGACTTTAGAGCATTTAGTTCGGAAGAATTAATGCCAGAAATCAATAAAAAATACCGAACAACAAATAGAAAAGGAATAATAGGAGAATCACTAGCAGGACTTTTTGTAATGGAAACATTTTTTACCAAACCGAATACATTCAATTTTTATATCGCAATGGATCCTTCTCTTTGGTGGAATAATCACTATTTGGCGAAAAATTCAGATTCACTATTATCTGAATTCCCTAACCAAAATTTAAAGCTGTGGTTTGCCGATTCAAGCGCAGAAGACATTTCGCAATTCACTAAAAGTGTTGAAAAAACTCTAAAAACAAGTGCACCGGCAAAATTGACTTGGAAATATTCGGACGAACCAAACGAAAAGCACAGCACCATTTTCAGGGCAACAAAAGAAAAGGCTTTGATTTGGTCTTTAAACGAATTATAACGCATGCCAACAGTGCTATAAAAAAATAGCGGTTTTCGTGCTTAAAAGGAATGGAATTTTATAAATTCAATTCAGTACAAATCCAAAATGTTTGTATGGAAAATTAGTTACTTTTCTTAAATACGACTGTTGGCTTTTATGGAGAGCAAGCTTTTCGTAAACCAATTGAATTAAAAAACATGAATCCAAGTATTTCAGTAATATCGTTAGGGGTATCTGACCTGGAAAAATCAGTTGAATTTTATAGGGATGCACTTGGACTGCCGACACAGGGATTTCCATGTTAAAACCAAGAAAAAAATGACAAAAGTCTCAAGCTATATTTTTGACATAGGGTTGTTGTCTTTTAATGACAGCACAGACCCTATGTACAAGCTTGTTCCTTACGTTGTTTAC